>CAZRXU010000006.1:0-51838 GCA_964604135.1 uncultured bacterium
CCGTTCTTCCACCCTGCTCAATACCAACGGTGCTTTCAATAAAGCTGGTTACCGTGCTGGTTCCAAGAGCAGCTCCGGTAACAGTTCCCAGGGCATCAGACATCATCGCCTTTTCCACCCGGGGGAGGCGGTTGTTCTTTATGAATCCTGCCCTTTCACTGACTCCCACCAGTGTTCCCATGGTATCAAAAACATCCATAACAAGAAAAACCAGAATAACAGGAAGCATGGTAAGATTGAGAGCTCCGACAACATTCATCTTCATAAATGTGTGGGAAATACCCGGAGGTGCAGAAACTATCTGACTGGATGGAGAGAAAAGAGTAAACAATTTTGAATCACCGTATACCGACTGGCTGAGAACACTGTGCAGAAGAAAAGTGAATAGTGTTGAACCAACTATACCCCAGAAAACGGCACCCTTTACTTTTCTGGCCATAAGAGAAGCGGTAACAACAATTCCGAAGAAAAATACCCAGATATCCGGTGACGAGAAATCCGGGTTCATCTTCAGAAAAGCCCCTGGTGCACTTAGCACGAGACCGGAGTTCTGAAAGCCCAGAAAGGCAATGAACAAACCTATACCAGCAGCAACTCCTATTTTCATCTGCATGCTGATCGAGTTCATTATTCTTTCCCTTACACCAAAAACCGAGAGTAGAACAAACAGAACTCCTGAAATAAACACCGCTCCCAGCGCAACCTGCCAAGCCTGGGTTTCCCCGGATTGAACAGATGCCAGACCGGCAGCTGCAGGAATTGCAGACAACACGAAAAAGAAGTTCTCACCCATTCCTGGCGCCTGCGCTATAGGATACTTCGCATACAGAGCCATGATCGCGGTTGCCAGTGCTGCGGCAATACATGTCGCTGTAAGCACGGATCCCGAGTCCATCCCGGTATCCATCCCCATGAGAGAACCGGACAGAACAGCTGGCTGAAGAAAGATTATGTAAGACATAGTAAGGAAAATGGTCAGACCGGCCGCCAGCTCTGTGCGAACGGTTGTTCCGGCCTCTTTCAGTTGAAACAATTTGTTAAGCATATTCCCTCCAATGCATGTATCAGTAAAGATCGGTTGTTCTCTTCCACCTGCGGTGTGACCACCAATACAGTTCAGGATGCTCTTTTACCATTTCTTCAAGGACTTTTGTGTATCTCTGGGTAAGCTCTACCTCAGCTTCATGTTTTGGAAGACTGGTATCGGGCACAAGGAATTCCTTCACAACAAACCTCTGGTATGGCCCCCTTTCCCTTACCATAAAACCGCAGGTTATGGGCATGTTCAGTTTCACGCTGAAAGCCGCAGCACCCCGGGGGGTACTTGCCGGTTTCCCAAAGAAATCCACAACAAGACCGTTCTTCCCTGCGCTCTGATCACTGAGCCAGCAGACAATTCCACCCTTCCGGGCGATATTTATAATGCCGCGCATTGAAACATCTCTGGTAAGCAGTTCGGCTCCGCTTGAAGACCTGAGTTTGTTGATGTATCTGTCTATCAGGCCGTTGCGCTGCCTGCCCACAAGAAAACTTACATCTTTGCCTAGAAAAGCATTTGACACCCCGTAGTACTCCCAGTTCCCGAAATGAAAGGTAAGCCCTATGATACCTTTTGTGTACTCCACTGTTTGTTTCAAAGCCGGTGTATCCTCAACTGTGATGTATTTCTCGAAGTACTTCTGCCCCATGGTTCTCTGACGGATGAACTCTACCATGAACCTGCCGCTGTTGGCATAGGAAGCTCTTCCTGTTGCGTTCACTTCCGCATTTGTTTTATCTGGAAATGCGGTTGATATATTTATACGAGATACTTTTCTTCTTACGCCCAGAAACCATGCAATACGGCCCAGAGCTGCTCCGCATGCAAGTGCTAGCCTCAGAGGAACTGCACAAAGAACAAAACCTGCAAGCCGAGCCATAAGATATTCCACCCGGTGAGAAAAAGTAACTTTACGTGCCAATATCAACTCCTCCCGAACGGAAGTTTCAGATCAATTGCATTCTCAGGGCAGAGTTCATGACAGCAGAGACACATTATGCAGGTTCCCTTTTTCATCTTTGCTCTTCCGTTCTTTATTTCAATGGCATCTACAGGGCAGGCTCTTTTACAGACCCCACAGCCTGTGCATCTGCTGTTGGCAACAGGAGCGGTGCGCAGCAGAAGCCGTGCAACCGAACCCAGCCAGGGTGGTATATAGTTTAGGTACGACCGGGCTGGAATATCAAAGTCTTTGAACTCATGGCTGCCCAGAACAGATATTTCTTCAAAAGGCTTTCCAAGCCCCCTGGATATTGCTTCAACATTGCTGTCCAGCTGGCTCCACGGCAGACCAGCCATCTGGGACAAAACCATATCAAGGCATACACCATCGCGGGATACGGCAAGAAATCCTTCGTGCCGTCTTCTGCCATCAGTGCTCGGCCCCCTGCCGTCCAGACACAGAATACCATCTGTTATGTGCAGTGCAAAATCTGCTGTTTCGTAGAGGTCTACGATGTTAACAGCCAGATCCACAGGTCTCGGGCTGCGCATATGCAGCAAGGCCTTCCCCAGCCCTGGAACAATACCAAAAGAATTTTTAAGAGCATTTGTCAGGCGTGTGTACATATGGGTTTTGAATTTGCTCAGGTTAATTCTGCAGTCGTAACCCTCCAGGATCGGAAGAGCAATGTCATACTCCCGACCATGTTTTACAATCCTCTTCGATCCCGATCCTTCAAAACTCACCAGTTCTGCACCGGACACCTCCGCCGCTGCTTTAAACCCGCAGTTTTTCCAGTACCTTTCCACACCCTTTACAGCACCTCCCGGGCTGTCTCCTATTGCAACAACACACCCTCTGTCTTTAAGCAGGGAAGCGACCGCGGCAACAACTGCAGGATGTGTGGTTATTCCCCTGGAAGGGTGCTTGGCGGAAAGCATGTTTACCTTCAGCAGAACCCTGCTGCCTCTGGATGTTCCCTGCGGCCAGCCGCCGGAAGATTCAACCATGGAAGAAATGGCTTCTCTGATTCTTTTCGTACAGTAAAAACCAAAACCGTCCTGTACCACCACATCGTATTTCATTTTTACCTCAGTTACCGCAGACTCTGTTTTTTCCGGCTCTTTTCGCCCTGTACATTCTCTGATCAGCTATTTCCAGCAGTTCGTCTTTCTCGCGGGAATCTTCCGGAAAAGTTGCCACGCCAAGGCTGAGGCTTACAACTCCTCCAGGTTGTTCTTCAGAATTAGGTATCTCTGCACTGGCTTCGACTGCTTTCCTTCTTATTCGTTCGGCAACATCCAGAGCCACCTTTTTATCGGTCAGGGGAAGAATACATACAAATTCCTCGCCGCCATATCGTACAAGAATATCCACATCGCGCAGGGCATCGCTCATTGCCCGGGTCAGCTTGCGCAGAAGAATGTTACCCATAGGGTGTCCGAAAGAATCGTTGTAGTGTTTAAAATCGTCTATGTCCATCATGATAAGGGAAAAGGAATACTGATATCTGTCTGCTCTCTCAAACTCTTCAGGATATCTCTCTTCAAAAAAAGTCATGTTGTACAATCCTGTAAGCCTATCTCTGCGGGCAAGTTTGATGAGTTCAGTCTGCTGAAGAACAGTTTCCAGCACTCCTGCAGAAATTCCCACCATGTTGTTCAGCCTTCTCACATCATCACTGAGAAACCTGTTAACCTGCGTGCTCTCCAGATCTATAACGCCAATTACCCTTCCACGGCTCAGCATTGGGATAGCAAGTTCGCTTCGTATATCTGGGAGAAGACGCATAAAAAGGTCAGTCTGCAGTACATCAGGAATATTGATTGTTCGGCCTGTTCTAACAGCCTCTGCCACCACACCGGGGTCTGATGGCTCTCGGGCAATCTGCATACTTGCGCCAGGAATAACAGCTGTATCCTTAAAACCTGCTCCAGACACAGCATGAACAGTCAGTTTTTCCGGAACCAGTGAGTAAGGCACTTCCGATGCCGCCAGAACCGCAATGGCCTCATCAGGGTAAAAATCTTCAAGAGTTCGGAGCATTGTTCTACAGATTTCACCTGGCTCCACAAGCGATGTAAGATCGGCAGCCAGCGACGCAATAGCATCGGTTTCGAATTCCAGAAGCTTGATTCTCTCTTCCAGTTTTCCGTAAACTGTTCTGTCGGATACCACAAGAATCATCCCCTCAGGTTTTTTTCTGAACAGAAATAACCCGGCGTACCCATCTTCACATAAAACTGCGTTTATTTCAGTGTCGCGATTCTCTGAAATTGCACTCAGTATGGAATCCCTTGCTGCATCAGGTATACCATCTAGAATATTGCTTACAGCCATTCCTGAAATCGCATGTGCAACGCACGGTATCGCCTCTGAATCTCCATACACAGCTTCAACAACACCTGTTTTTGAAATAGCGAAAGCCCTGGCTGCCCGCCTGCTCAGCATCTGTTTAAATATGCTGTAAGAGCCTTCAAGCCTGCTCTGAGCATCAAGGTATCTGATGAATGAAGACAGCTCCCTGGCAAGCATTTTAAGAACCCTCAAGCTGCTGTCTGATGGAATTCTGCGTGAAATTCCGTTGTCACACCTGATAATGCCAAAAACTCTACCACCAACTTTAACAGGTGTATCGACATAGTTTATACTTCCAACCCATGTTTCTCTGTTGTCTATAAAGTCCGGTGACCATGACAGTACCTGAACACCATCGGTAACAGCTGTATCCACAGTAAGATGCCCGGATATTCCCGATAATTTTATAGGCTCTCCGGTTATTCCTCTTCCCCTGAATGCAACAGCTTCAACTGTTGTAGCTGAACTGTCCAGTACTCCTATCCAGACCCGCTGGAAGCCAAGACCGGTGAGAATTGACAGAACCACCTTCCTGCTCGCTTCTGCAATGGATGTAACTCCACTAAGATCAGATGCAAGGTTAACAACAGTTTCTATGGATTCCAGAGAGTCCTCAAGAGAATCTGCGGTCATGAGCAACAGCCGTTCCTGTGAAACAGGAAAACCAGAGCTGATCGCAGAAGGCCGTACCGAACTCATGCTGGTTCTTATCAACTGTGCTACCTCGCCAGGTGGGGTGGAATAATCCACAACAGCCACAGCAGATGCACTGAGTGCCCGTCTTCTAACCCCGGGATTTAAGTCGGGAACTGTAAGAACAACAGGCATTTCCGTGTTTGAATACACTGTGCCCAGAAAACGGCAGACTTTAAATCCATCCATCCCTGCCAGAACCTGCCCGCACAGAACACACCTGGGTTTCAGGGAAAAAGCTGATGTAACAGCGTCAATACCGCTTGTAACCGCTTCAACAGAGAGACCCTCCTTAAGGAGGGCCTCCTGTGTAACAGACAAAAGTGCAGGGCTTCCCATGGCAAGGAGAACATCTATCCTCTTCACAGGAGTGGTACCCTGTCCAGTTTACTCTGCTTCCAGAACAGCCTGTGCAGCTGCAAGTCTGGCAACAGGAACACGGTAGGGAGAACACGAAACGTAATTCAGCCCCACTGAATTGAAAAATCTTATGGATGCAGGGTCGCCGCCGTGCTCACCGCACACACCAAGTTTAAGACCCGGTTTTGCGGTTCTGCCAAGATCCGATGCGATCTCTACCAGACGTCCCACTCCTGGAATATCCAGAGAGGCGAACGGGTCTCTTTCGTAGATCCCCATCTTCACATAATCGCCAAGAAACTTACCGGCATCGTCGCGCGAGAACCCGCAACACATCTGCGTAAGATCATTTGTTCCGAAGCTGAAAAAGTCCGCTTCCTCTGCGACCTTGTCTGCAGTAACTGCAGCGCGGGGTATCTCTATCATTGTACCTATCTGATAACTGATGAAGTCATCTGCTTTGCCGTGTTCAGCCAGTACGGTGCTGATAACCTTCTGAGCCATCGCTCTGGCAATTTTCAGCTCTTTCACATTCCCCACCAGTGGAATCATTATTTCAGGAAGAACCTGAACTCCCTCATCTGCAACCTTTATAGCTGCTTCCATAATGGCCCTTACCTGCATATCTGCAACTTCCGGGTACACAAGACCCAGCCTGCAACCCCTGTGCCCCATCATGGGATTGAACTCGTGGAGAGATTCAACTTTAAGAACGATAGTTTCAACACTGACACCCATAACTTCGGCCATTTCAGCATGCCCTTCACTGTCGTGGGGAAGGAATTCGTGAAGTGGAGGATCGAGAAGCCTGATGTTACAAGGGCGACCTTTAAGTGCACGGAAGATGTCTTCAAAGTCGTTTCTTTGAAGGGGAAGCAACTCTGCCAGAGCCTGATTGTAACTTGCGAGAGGTGTTTCAAGCTCTTTTTTCAGCTCTTCCAGATCGCCTGCTCCCGATTCAATTCTGTCTTTTATTCTCTTAACATCATCTGCCACCAGAATGAGTTTTCTGAATGGAATTATTCGGTCTCCCTGGAAAAACATGTGCTCTGTACGGCACAGGCCTATTCCCTGAGCACCGAAAAGAACTGCCATTTCTGTGTCTCTGGGCGTATCTGCATTGGTACGAACATCCATTCTGCGAATCTCATCAGCCCAGCCCACCAGTTTTTCGTAGTTTTTGAAAAGTGTGCTGTCTTTCGCATCCATGTTGCCCTGCAGAACCTGAACTATCTCAGACGGACGAACCCGAACTTCACCTGAAAACACTTCCCCGGTAAAACCGTCAATGGCGATGGTGTCACCCTCTTTTACGGTTATGCCCCTGCAGACCATCACTGCCTCATCGCCGTCTATGTGCAGCTCATCAGCACCGGAAACACAGGGTACACCCATACCGCGGGCAACAACGGCAGCGTGGCTGGTCATGCCGCCTCTTGCTGTGAGTATTCCCTTTGCGGCCACCATTCCACCAATGTCTTCCGGGCTGGTTTCAAGTCGGCACAGAATAACCTCTTCCCCTCTGGCTTTCCATTCCTCTGCAGTTTCAGCTGTAAACACAGCTCTTCCGCAGGCACCCCCCGGAGAAGCGTTAAGCCCTGTGGTAAGAAGAGTTGCAGAAGATTTGCTTTCCGTTCCCAGGATCGGTGCGAAAAGTTGGTTAAAACTCTGGGCAGGAACTCTCATAACCGCCTCTTTTTTATCTATCAACCCCTCTTCCGCCATATCTACAGCCATGTTCAATGCGGCGAATACCGTGCGTTTGCCTGTGCGGGTCTGCAGAATGTAAAGCCTTCCCTCTTCAATGGTAAACTCGATGTCCTGCATATCACGGTAGTGTTCTTCCAGCTTGTGTCTGAGATCAAGCAGCCCCTGGTAGGATGTTTCGTCCTGTTCACCCAGGGTTGCTATTGGAAGCGGAGTTCTGATACCGGCCACTACATCTTCACCCTGAGCATCCATGAGATACTCGCCATAGAACACATTCTCTCCGCTTGCCGGATCGCGGGTGAAGCACACACCAGTTCCGGAGCTTCTGCCCATGTTGCCGAAAACCATTGCCTGTACATTAACTGCAGTACCGATAAGACCCCTTATCTCGTTGATCTCGCGGTACCTGATCGCCCTGGGATTGTTCCAACTGCTGAATACGGCATCTATGGATAACCTCAGCTGCTCCCACGGGTCAGAAGGAAAATCGCTTCCTATGGCGCTGCGGTATATCTCTCTGTACAGCGCAACTACCTTTTTCAGGTCTTCAAGCTCAAGTTCCGTGTCAAGCTTAACACCCTTTTCATTCTTAACGGTCTGGAGCGCACGCTCAAAATCATGGTGAGGTATGTTCATTACAACATCACCGAACATCTGCATGAATCTTCTGTACGAATCCCAGGCAAACCTCGGGTTGCCACTTCGCGCGGCAATTCCCTGAAGAGTGTCTTCGTTAAGCCCCAGATTAAGAACCGTATCCATCATCCCGGGCATGGAAATAGCAGCACCGCTTCTTACTGAAACTAGCAGAGGATCTGTACTGTCTCCAAACTTCTTTCCCAGCTCTTCTTCAAGCAGGCGGATACCTGCTTTTACCTGCTCGTTAAGCCCTTCAGGCCATGCTGCACCGGCTCTGTTGAACACATCACATGTTTCAGTTGTAATTGTAAAGCCCGGAGGAACAGGCATACCGATTTTAGTCATCTCTGCGAGATTGGCACCTTTCCCTCCAAGAAGTTCTTTCATTGATCGATCACCGTCAGTTTTTGCAGAACCAAAATTGTAAACGTATTTGCTTTTCATTTTTGTCCGTTTCTTCCTGTTTAACCATACGCTGAATAGAGCTGTATTACTAAATTACATCAATGCCAGAAACGGGCAGCTCGCAGAGAAATACCCGGCAGGAGCAAACCCACGATGCTAATATAACAAGCCAACAAAATAATGTGGTTATTTTCTGTAACCTTTTTTACGCCAGATATATGCAACAAATTCTTCAATCTCACGGCGTTGAACTTCATCAACAGGAGAAACTCTTTGAAAAACCCACGCAGCAGCATCTGAAGCGTTTTCAAATTCGTTGCTGCCGGAGCCCAGTTCCGCCAGTATTTCTGCTATTTCATCCATCCGCGTATCACGAAGCAGATCCGATCCCTCGCTGGCAAGCTGCTCTAGAAGCCTGGCTGGAGGAAGGCTAACAGACTTTTTCAATATCTGATAGTGCTCGCGAAGTTGAGATACCGAAACACCGTACTCTCCTGCGAGCTGTTCCTGTGTGAAATGAGGTCCGCCTCTGGTAACAGCGTACTCCAGTGCTGCTGCCCAGGTCTCCGGCTTCCGCCCCGCCGGTGTGTTCGACGCACAGAACCTGCTCCATGTCTCAGCGGCGGAATTTGCAATCTCCGGGGAATAGCCGTGAAGCCCCAGCATTCCAGCGGTCATTCCTGGTACAACCTCAGAAAGCGGGAGAAGGTCACTTTCTATGGCACTTCGCCTCATCTGAACTCTGAGAGCTTCAATTCGAAGAAGACTGTGCTCGATCTTCTCATCGTAGGGTGCCAGTTCCCTGGCCTGAAGAAGCAGGTGAAGGCTTTCCTCCAGTTTGTCTCTTTTTGCTTCCAGCAGGGCAAGGTACGTAAGGGTTGACGCCACACGGTAGCGTTCTCTTCTGGCAACAGACAACAGAATTCTCTCTGCCTCGTTATCACGGTGAAGCATCAGAAGAACAAGCCCTTTTTTCCTGCTTGCGTCTGCATCCCGGGGATACAGTTTAAGATATGACTCCAGAGATTCCAGAGAAGTTTCAAACATATCCAGTTTCAGAAAAACATCCGCCGCCAGAAGAAGTGCTGCAGCCCCTGGAATACCGTACCATTTGAAGCTGGAAAGCATTCTGGCTGCAATATCCACTTCTCCTCTGTCCAGTTTCATGCTGCACAGTTCAAGAACCGCAAGATTTTCATCGGGAGTGTTCTTTACAGAGGAATCCTCCAGAAGCCTTTCAAGGCTTTCCCGGGCCTTATCTCTGTCACCGCTGGATCTGGCCTCTTCAACCTGCTTCCACAACCAGCTTATTTTGCGGTCTTCCATAAGTCTCCCCGGATTGTATCAGTTTACCGTTGCCAGAACCCCTGTCACCAAAGACGACTGTTCAAACAGACCACCTTCTGTTTCCGCCTCAATGGTGTAAATGTAAGCACCTGAAGCCGGAATGTCACCATCGGCATCAAGGCCGTTCCACAACACCTGATTGTATCCCTGAACACACTGTGCCGGGATCCGACGGATACACCTGCCGGCAGTTGTATAGATTGAAACAGTTACGAAAGCATTGGAAGATACGGTAAAGCTGAAACACCTCTGCCCTGTTCCAGGATTGGGGTATACCACGTACTGCTCTATTGCGACTTCACTCTCATCGGTAGACTTCACGTACATGCTGTCACGCGAGAGATTACCAACCCCGTCCATGGCCTGAAGTATGAACAGGTGTTCGCCAGACTCCAGCTCAGACACTGTGTACTCCAGCTGACCTGTGGTTGTTGAACCGGTGTTGTAGGTAAAGGAATCGCTGAGATCGAACTCATCTCCGTCCACAAACAGCTGTATACTCCTGCCCGTTCCGCCCAGAAACATAATCCCGCTGGAATCAGACAATTCCGCGTCAAGCGCGCCCTCGCCGGTTATCACAGGTTCTTCAACACCTGCCTGCCCACGAATCCACATGGATATGTCCGGACCTTTGAAATCCGAGGAAACATCTCCCTCAACAAGAACCATGGGAGCATCGGCGCCCAGTTCAACGCCTCCTGGCACAACAGCAGCACAATCCACCCTGGCAAGCTGCCCGGTATTGCAGTTGGCCGGAACAATACACTCGGCAGAAAACTCTCCGCTTGAAACTGCAGCTCTTCCCCGCCAGGCTGTTCCACCCTGATGGTAGTAGTTTATAACGCCGCCGGAAAGCATGGTGTAACTGGCAGGAATATCTGATTCTGTAATTTCAATCAGCGCAAGCCCATCGGGAGAATTACCGGAGCCTGAAACAGTATTCAGCTCACCGGATCTTATTGTGTCTCCATGAAGTTCAACATCAAGATCAACTCTTGACCCGGACAAAACGAGATCCGGCAAACCCAGCAGCACATAGTAGACTGTGTTTGCCTTGTAAGCCTGTAGTTTTCCCGTCCAGAAAGAATATCCGATTGAACTTCCCTCACCTGTAACAAATGGAACCAGAGCCCTGGCGTAACTCATATTCTGGGGAGATGTGGTTCCCCCAGTGGCGCCGATTGAGGCAATCGCCCCGCCTGCCGGATGATAGACCAGTTTTTCACTTATACAGTCTACTCCAGGAACAAAAAACCTGGAAACATCGCAGGATAAAAACATGGCAAGGGGCAGCCGGGCACCATTGGTAAGAGACGCCGGATCTTCACTCTGCATTACTTCCTCGTGAGCAATGAGATTTGCCGAGCCATGGCCGAAGTACAGCATCGCCCCCATACCACTGTTCCAGAGCTGTATGAAATCTTCTCTCGCATCAGGCTTATCTGGGTGAACACCTCCCGATACAGTACCAGAAGGCCACGGATATTCAATAAGGTAAAATTTCTCGGGCTTTGCGTAGTAAGGAAGATAGCTGTAGCATATCTCTTCCATGTCATCTGTGTGAACTCTCTCTGCTGTAGAGCTTTCTCTTCCTCCCCATTCATCGTCGGCGAACAGAACAAATCGGCTGCTCCACGCCCCGTCAGCCTGCCCTGTGAGATAGAGTGCACTTTTAGCACTTATCGCCCCCAGACTGGAAGAGTTACCTGCCGGTATTCTGGCAACCGGGATTTCTGGAAGAACTGCAGACTGGTGAACCTCTGCAAACCAGTCTTCTTCTGCCCAGGAAGGATAGTGCGCTCCTCCCCCCGCAAATATCATCGCAGGAACAAGATCAGGAAGTGTGGTTGAGTACCCCAGGGGGTCGTAGTGAGCATCCCCTGCCAGAATCACGGTACTCAGAGGTGCTGCCCACGAATCTATTCCCCACCGAACCGCAGATCTGATCGCTCCCGGGTCTTTTACTCCCTGCCCAAACTCATCATATATCTCACTTGTGGTTGCAGTTACAACAGAAAGGCCCATGCTTTCCATAACAGCCTCAAGCCCTGCCGCGTCATCGGCAAATACGTCTGGCACTACTAGAAGCCGGTCTCCTGAATCAACTGTACCCACCAATCTTCCAGGAGATGAAGATCTGATTGAATCTGGGGAAAGCCACTGGTTATCGCCAACAACCATAACAGATGTGGAATCGTTTGTTTCAAGGGAAAAATTCAGTGAACCGGAAGACTGCTGGGTACCTGTGATAAACCTGGGATTCATCAGATCGGATACATCGAACGCTTCACTGCTTCCGGCAAAACTGAAGTTGTGTCTTCCTGTACTGCCCGAAAGGAAAACCCGTCTTTGAGAAGCTACTGTTGAAACCGGATAAGTCAGCTCAAGATAGTCAAGATAAAAGCGAGCATCTGGATCGGAAGACGAGAAGTTGATCTGAAGCTGGTTGATACCTGCAATACTGACATTCTCGAACAGCACCTTCTTTGCGCCTGAGCCACTGAGTTCAACAGAACCTCCTCCCGGAAGAGTAACAGTGTAGTCAGATGATTCCGACACGGCAAAAGACATTGTGATATCGGCTGTGCCTGCCACATCCTGAAGGTTCAGAGGAACAGATGTGCTCTCGCCTGAATTGACCTTCTTCCAGAACCAGCCTGTTCTCGTTTCATACTGCGGCTTCCAGTAACCGCCATCCTCAAGATGTGTCGTGTACTCCACAGTACTGCCCCACTGGGGAGAACCATCCGGAGCCCCTGCCTCACCCTGCATTCTGGCCCCGGATTCACCACCCCATGTAAGCCAGTAAACTCTGTGAGACGCATACCGGTGATACAGCCATCTGAGATCTCCCCCGGAATACTCAAACCTGTTCAGTGCTCCAGCAAGAAATCGAACCCTGTCGGTACCGTTAAACACACCGTCTCCGTTAACATCATCAACAAGAACAGGTACCGGTGCAAGGGCGTGTTCCGTTTCAGGTAACTGATCAAACTGAGTACCAGGACCGGAGAACAGAGAAATCCCTGAAACAGGGGAACCGCTTACACTGCACCCGGCAGCTTCAAGCTCCGAGCATGTAACTGCGTAGGCACCTGTTTCCTGTATGGAAATTCTCGCCCATGGCTTTCCCCAGAAGGGGCTTGAAGCCCTTTCGCGGATAGACGGCCAGAACACATTTCCCTGGGCAATACCTGAAAGAAGATGGTTTTCAGGAATCCTTACTCCCGCGCTGCCGCCTGCCCAGCTGAGCGTAACTGTTACCGACTGTACAAACCCGGTTTCCGTAAAAGGATAGATATTAACCACAGCAACCTGAGTTCCCGCAAGGGGAAACACACCTTCCAGTTCTGCAGTTTCAACAGAGCAATCAACAGGTTCCACAGGAACCTCATGGGCTTCAAGACCGGAACCTTCAAGGACGCCTGCTCTTGGGATAACAATATCCCCGGAGCCTACGGAAACTTCCGCGCGGGCTTCTGTATAATCCAGATGTATTTCAACATCAGGAGGCACTGGAATGTACAGAGTTTTCACCGGATACAGCGGAGCACCAGGCTCGTTAAGATTTACTGTACCTTGAATGAAAGGAACACCTGCTGTATCTGTTGCAGGAGGATCAAAGCTGAATACACCGCTCCATGATGATGCAGCAACAACGGCAATTACAGTAAAAATAGTCATGTTCTCTTCCTAACTCTGTCAGGTAGCTCTGTTGTTGCATCCATCTTCGTCACGGGCTTACCACAAGAAGATCTGTAACGGATGAACTACCGGAACTGCCAGCAAAGCTTAACTTGTATACATAGGCTCCAGCAGCAATTGAATCCCCGTCTGTATCTTTTCCATTCCACATCAGCTGACCGGAACCGGCCTGTACAAATGTTCTTCCAGACCACACGGGTCTACCGGCAATGGTATACACAGTAGCTTCTACTGCTCCAGCGGACGACGTTGTAAAAAAGAACACTCTTGATCCTCTTACAGGATTGGGATAAACTCCTGTTTTTTCCAACAGCGGTGAATCACCTTGAAGAACATTGAATTCAAGAGTGCTCTCCCCTGTGTTCTTCATACCATCTCTTGCCACTACTCTAACCTGATGGAGACCCGGCAACAGGTCAGGTATGGAGTAATCGAGGGAACCAGTTGTGTAACTTCCCTGATCGTACGAAAAAAGGCTTGTGATATCTTCATAGCCGCCGTCTACAGAGCCTATGATAATGGAACCGGCATCGTCACCGAGAACGCAGATACCAGAACTGTCGGAAAGTACCGCATGCATCAGCGCATTCTGGTAAACTGACGGAATCCCACTGCCCTCGGAGCAGGGAAAACTCAGTTCTATGTTCGGCCCTGTTGTGTCATCAATATAGTTGCCGTTGTCAATCAGTGGGATCGGCCAGGAATAACCGGTTCCCAGCGTGTTTCCAGTTCTTCCAGTTGCATCAGTTCTGGCCAGATTGCCTGTATCGGCCTGAAGAGAAACAAAGAAATCAACACTGGCATTGCCATCAGGATCCGTTGAAAGAATACTGCTGTACACCTCGGAACCGTAGTGTAGATAGGGAATGAGACAATCATTGGACAAATTACTGACGTAAACCACCGTATCCGCACTCTCAGTACACCGGAACAGAAACGATGCCTCTTCAGGGAAAGATACATTAACAGTGTTTACTCTACCCCGTGTCAGGGTGTCTGCCGGCACTGCAGAATACCCCTGTGTCTCCACAGCAGGCAGGCGCACACCGCCATCTCCAAGAATGGCATACAGATAGTTATCGCTGTTTCCTATCTCAACCTGCGACAACCACAATGCCTCGGCTATGTTGAGCCCGTCATCATAAAGACGGGTAAGAAAGCGGGAAGATAAATGCCTGTTTTGGCCAGCATAACTTCCTCTGGTACAAGCAATAGTAGCGAAAGCCCCGCCTTCCGGATGAAAAAGAAGATGTTCTGCAAGACAATCACCGGCAGACAGATCAAAGTGACCGTTGGAACAGGAGAAAGAGTTGTACAGAAAGTATCTTGGAGCGTTGTTCAACTGGCTGACCATGATGGAAGCAAACAACTTTTCATGGGTCATCTGATCGTAGGAACCATGACCGGCAAACACCAGACAAGACATGCCCTGTTTCAGCAGCTCTACAAAGTCAGAAGAGGCTTCAGGTTTGTATGGATGTACTCCTTCAGAAGTTGTTCCAGATGGCCATGGATACTCTATTTCGTAGAGTTTAATGATATTCACCGATGAAGGAATAATGCTGTCTGCAAGATGCTCGCACATCTCCGTGTGAGAAACATCCTTTACGAATTGATTTTTGCCCCACTCATCATCAGCTGCCAGAAGAACGGTGTTGGCCCAAGGCCCCAGAACAGACGGATCTTCAAGAGTTGCTGCCTTCTGAGAAGCAATCAGAAGTTCATTAACTGTTGAAGCAGGTATTCTCGATACAGGAATTTCCGGGTCTTTCCCACCGGTATGGACGGTTGTGAAGTACGACTCCGTGCAAGAATCTGAACCGAGAATCACATTCACCGGTGCAGTGGTTTCGTGGCCGGTGACATAACCCAGAGGGTCACTAGATCCGTCCCCGATAAGAAGAAGAGCCTGTGGTGGATCAGACCACGTATCAAGAGCCCATCTTACCATTGACCGCACCGCTCCCGGATCGGAAACACCCTGCCCGAACTCATCGTACACCTCTCTGTACGTAACAACAAGCACAGACAGACCTCTAGCCTCATAAACTGACTGAAGAACAGCCAGACCGCCAGCCAGACATTCAGGAACTGTAATTATCACATCCGCAGGTTCAGAAACACCCAGTATTCTGCCCGGCTGTGCTGGCTCAATACGTACAGGGGAAAGGAAACGGTCTGGTTCCACTGTGAGGAATACTGCTGTTCCTCCCTCCACAACAGTAGAAAGGTACGCTTCATCGTCTGCAAGCGCCCAATCCGTCAACTCTACTGGATTGAATGGATCGCTGATATTGTAAATACGACAAGCAGATGAAACTGAACCTATGTGCATTGAATGAAGCCCGGTAGCATAGCCAGAGAGAACAACCGGATAACCTGCAGATTCAGACAGGCTCACTGGCAGCAGTATCTCCGCGTAGTTGAAGTAAGAAGATCCTCCCGGATAATCACACCAGACCTTAAGCAGATTTCCACCCTGTTTAACATGGATGCTCTGCAGTGTAAAGTATTCCATTTTACTGCTGCCAACTGTATCCTTTGCAATGGTATCCAGTATTACAACACCTTCCAGTTCAGCCTGTACTTCATGGATCATAGGATAAACTCCCTCGCTACTGTTAATAATAGAGAGCCTTACAGTAGCTACATCCGAGGAACGGGGAACGCTGAGATAAAAGTATGCAGCAAAACTGCCTCTGAGATAGTCCCACACCCACCCCGTTCTGTTTTCGAAATACTCCCAGAATACTTCCTGTTCAAATCCGAAAGCAGACACACCTTGTTGTATCTCTGACCCGCCGGAAGGAGAAGCTGCAGACCGGGCAATTCTTGCTCCATGATCGTCCCCCCATGTAAGCCAGTAGGTATTCGCGGTATCAAAACGGTGCGATGATCTGTAAAGCGAGTCTGAAGTGAAGTTCCAGTGCCAGAGATCCTGCCCGTAAAAAACAAGAGAATCTGCCAGGTCAAACACTCCATCTCCCCCGTCAAATACAGTAGCAGCAACTGGAAAAAGCTGATGCTCCTGCCCGGGATCAGCAGGATCAAACATCGTACCCGGCCCGGAGAACAGAGCCAGGCTGGCAGAAGAAACACCGGTAACAGCGCACCCGGACAGCTCAAGCTCTTCGCAGGTAACAGAATAAAAACCAGTATTATTAACACTTAACCTAGCCCATGGCTTTCCCCAGAATGGGCTTTCCTGTGACCTGTGTGAAGCAGGCCACCATGTTTCCGCATCTGGACACAGAACCTGAAGAAGTGTGCCTTCAACAGGTCTTCCCCTGGATGTCTCTTGAAAAGACACAGAGTAACTGATCTGTTTTGCATACGTAACAGGAGTTCCATAACAAAATGGAGAAATCACTACCCTTGCAACAGTTGTACCAAGAAGATGAACTACCTCAAGCGACACAGGCGTATGTTCGCGCGGAAACTGAACAGCATGAAAAGATTGTGTGGTCTGCAGACCGTTGCCGGAGAAAACAGGAGCCGAGGCTATGGCCAGAGATCTGTCCCACCCTGTGGTGCCAGTGGAACCAACTGTCCACTCCAGGTGTGGCTCTGATTCCGGAGGTACTGGAAAGAAACGAACAGAACAGGGAAGAGGAGCCCTTCCTTCCGCTTCAACAGTGTAAAAACCAGGCACCATTATGGTATGTAACCCATCGGCATCTACAAGATACGGGTTTCCAACATCTACTGTGGCAACATGTTCCAAAGCTGTAACCGCAAGAATCAACAGCAATCCAGACAGAATCATTCCCCCCTAATCTGTGTTGAGGCAGTTTTGATATATAATCAATACTCAAAGAGATGAATGGAGGTTCCACTGTCTAGTCTTTCCTGGAAACTTGCATGGCGCTATTTAAGGCGCCATCCGCAAAAAAACAAACTGGCTTTTGCCTCGGTTGTCAGTGCTGCAGGGGTAACACTGGGTGTGGCAGCTCTGGTGATAGTGATGAGTGTATTGGCCGGTCTGGCAGATTTTATAGGAAGAAGCGTCAAGGCTGTTGATGCACCTGTTGCCATTCTTTCGGCTGGCTCAAATCCTCTCCCTGATGATTCTGTGTTTGTTTCCAATCTGCTTCTGCTACCGGAAATCAGATCTGTTTCTCCCTTTATTGAGGGGGAGGCAGTGGCAAGAATGCCCTCCAGAGACACGGAAGCCGGATGTCTGGTTCGGGGCGTAACTGAACAGAGCTTTCTAGAGAGCGGCCTTGATACCATGCTTATATGGGGAAACTCGCCTGTTGTTAACAGCAACGATCTTCCCGGAGCGGTTATGGGTGTATATCTTTCCGAGGACTTCATGCACAGTGCAGGAGACACCATTCTTCTGTTCCCCCCTTCCGCCTTCTTCTCCAGCGGCAGAACAGGAATTGGAAGAGTGATACTTACAGGGGCAATCGAAACCGGTTTGCCGGTGAATGATAGAAAAATAGTTTACATCCCTCTGAAAACTGCCTCCCGGATGTTTCTTCCCGGCGGAGGGTATACAGGTCTGTTCATTGAACCAGAGCAGGGCTTCACACAAGACCAGACGATAGAAGCTTTGAGGCAAACTGTTCCGGAATCCATGATTGTACTCACCTGGCAGCAAAGAAATCCCGCTCTCTATGCCAGCCTTAAACTTGAGAGTCTCGGTGCCTTTGCAGCCATTTTGTTGATAACTCTGGTTGCCTCTTTTAACATAACCGGAACAATTGCAAGAAGTGTGGTTGAAAGAAGGCGGGATATTGCAGTTCTTAAAGCCATGGGAGCAAGCGGAAAACTTGTTATGAAGGTTTTCCTCTGGGAAGGTCTTCTTGTAGGCTTCACCGGTGCCCTGTCCGGTATTCTTCTCGGGCTTGCAGGCTGCTGGCTTATCAGCTCCACCGGCATCATTCAACTACCGGATGTATACTCTTTCCATGAATCATTTCCAATGAAAGTTTCCTTCGGTGAAGTTTTTACTGCCGGCGCTGTGGCTGTTCTTATCAGCCTTGCTGCTGCGATGATACCTGCTGCCAGAGCTTCCAGGCAGGAACCTGCCAGAGGGCTCCGACAGTGACAATTCTGCTGATGCTTCTGGGGTTTTCTATTTCCCCCGCTGATTCTGCAAGGGCTTTGATCTCAATTCGCAGTATTCCTGAGGCTGCTGTTTACTACTCGCAGATGGCCGCTGCGGAAGATGGTAGACGCATGGTTGAATTCGCCCGTGTTCTGGAAGCTTCGGGAAGGTTTCTGGAAGCATATCGTGTGTATGGGCTGGCCCTTGGAAACAGCTCCAGCCAGAGCACATCCAGATGGCTGATCAACCGGAGGCTGGGGGTGTCTCCACTAGACACGACCCTGGTGATCACTGCATCGATAACCAACACAGGAAACACCGCAGCCTGGAGTATACAGGTGATAATTCCCATGCCTGTATCACATCCTCCTTTCCAAAATCTTACCATTCTTTCAAACGATTTCACTCCATCCAATGGCCTTCTTTCCGCAAGAATTCCTGTTATCGCGCCAGGGCAGACCATCGAGCTCTCCGTAACGGTAAACATCACTCAGCAGCCCGGTTCCATGAGGCCGATAACTGAACAGATAACAGACGAAACCATTGCGTGGATAGCACAGACAATTCAGTCGATGGATATACCCGAAACACTGCCAGGCCCATGCATACCCATGAGTGAAGAAATGGCCCGGCTTGCCGCAGAAGAAATCGGCCTTGCCATGGATGTAGAAGGTGGGCTGATACTGGACACCGAAGGATGTGTTTTCCACGCGTGGAATGTTATTACAGAGCACAATATCAGAATAGATCCGCTGCTGTTTAAAGACGATTCACTGTTGTCTATCGCTCACAACCCGGCAGATGTTGTTCCACTGTGGGATATGGGAACAACCGACGGCTACGAACTGAATTTACTTTACAAAAACCCTGACTACAAGCTATCCGGCACAATGACCGCAGCTGCCATATAGGTTCTGGAAGGAAAACATGAAGATATACCTCGATTGCTACCCATGCTTTCTCAGGCAGGCCCTGAGTGCTTCCAGAAGGGCTGGAGGAGGCGAACACCAGCAGCTTGCTGTTCTAAAGAAAACCATGACAATTCTAGACAGACTTGATACAGGGGCAAACCCTCCGGAAATAGCGAGGCTGGTTCACAATGCAGTAAAACAGGAAATCTCTTCTACAGACCCCTACAGAGAAGCAAAACTCGAAAGCACAAAACAGGCACTGACACTGCTGCCTGATATCCGCCAGCTGATAAGCAATTCAGAAAACCCCATAGACACTGCTATCAGGCTGGCAATTGCTGGAAACATCATGGATCTCGGTGTGGTCGAGAACTTCGGTGACCTTAAGCAGACCATTGGCAGAGTGCTTGTGCAGCCATTTGCCATAGACCATACACACAAGCTCAAGGAGATGATTTCCAGTGCCGATCACCTGCTGTACCTCGGAGACAACGCAGGAGAAACTGTGTTCGACAGGGCTCTGATTGAAACAATAGATATTCCGGTTGTCTACGGTGTGAGGGGCTTTCCAGTACTCAACGATGCCACCAGGCGTGATGCTGTGGAAGCAGGCATAGACACCGTTGCCACCATACTGTCAAATGGCAGCGATGCCCCGGGCACGATTGTCGAACTGTGTTCGAATCAATTCGCTGAAGTTTTCAGAAAGGCACCTGTTGTAATAGCGAAAGGACAGGGTAACTACGAATCTCTGAGCACTGCCGGCAGCCATGTGTTCTGCCTTCTTCAAGTTAAATGCCCGGTTATTGCTGAAGATATAGGTGCTTCTGTGGGCAGTATTGTCTGTCGCCGCTCTGCTGTCAGTTCTTCAGGGTAAAGTGGTCATACCCCCGCAAAAGCAATTCTGTATCCCTGCCCCTGTTTTTAAGAACAAACCCTTTGCCCTCTGTGGCCAAGCCAATCCTGTAAAAACCCCTGCCTGGTGTGGGTGAGTTACTATGCAGAGCAAACAACAGCTCAAAATCTTCCCCTGCACTGCAGGCTTCAACAGGTCTGTTCAGCGAAAATGGTACAACCGGTACCTGTTCAAGCTCCACTGTGATACGAACACCGCTCTCTCGCGCCAGATGAGCACACTCAGAAAACAGCCCGTCGGAAATATCTATAGCCGCCTCGACCCCCTGGCTCCTGAGCAGCGGTACTGCATCAAACCTTGCAACAGGCGACAGGAACAACTCTGTCTGTTTTTTTTCAACAAGTGAAAGCTGCCGCTTCCTGCCTTGCTCCAGAAGCTCCGGTGAATTCAGGGATCTTCCAAGCGGGCCTGTTACCCACAGGGTATCACCTGGTATTACTGCTGTTCTGAGAAAAGGCTTTTCGCTTCCACATTCACCAATTGCTGTAAGAGTAACTCCAAAAACAGAACCCTTTACTGTTTCTCCTCCGACAACAGGGCAGTCTGTCCTTGACGTCAGTCCACTGTAGAAATTCAGGATCCAGTCAAGCTCCATGTCCGGAGGAACAACTACAGAAGAGAGAACACTCCTGGGTTCACCACCCATGGCAGCTATATCGGAAAGGGTGGCTTCAAGAAGCCTTGCTGCTGTTTTTTCAGGGGTGGTCCACCACCGGTAAAAATGTGTACCCTCAAAGAATGAGTCTGTTGTAACAACAGGTGTTTCAAGGGAAGCAAGCACAGCAGCGTCATCACCTGCCGCCTGCATGGGAAACCGCTCTCTCAGTGCCCGTATAAAACCGTGTTCTCCAACATCGCGAAGCAGTTTCATGGCCTTCTAAGAATCACTTCCAGCTGCGAAAGCCTTACAGCCGGCGCGACATCAGGCGTGGTCATTATACCGATGGGATCACCGCAGCTGCACTGCTTTGGCTGATTCCCGCTTAGCAGAAGAAGGGCTTCTCCCAGTACTTTTCCTGCCATTGCCACATTGTCTTTTGCCACTTCCATTACCATTTCAACTGTAACATCCACCTCCGACTGATGCCAGCAGTCGTAATCGGTACTCATTGCAAGTGTACCGTAGCAAATACCGGCTTCCCTTGCCAGCTTTGCCTCGGGCAGTGTTGTCATTCCAATAATATCCCACCCCTGCGCCCTGTAGAATTCACTTTCCGCTCTGGTGCTGAAGGCAGGGCCTTCCATAACCACCATGGTGCCACCATCGTGAACCACAGCCCCGGCCTTTGCGGCGGCCTTCACAAGAGTACTTCTCAGATCAGAACAGTAAGGATCACCAAAGGGGGCATGGCCTACAACGCCTTTCCCAAAAAAACCGGATTTTCTAATTCCTTTGGTGCGATCAAACAGCTGATCCGGAACCACGAAATGCCTGGGTTCTATCTCTTCGCGAAGGCTGCCCACTGCGTTAAAACTTATCAGCGTGTCTACTCCGACACTTTTAAAAGCATAGATGTTTGCCGCGTAGGGAACCTCTGAAGGTGTGTAGATATGCCCCTTTCCATGTCTTGGAATAAACGCCACATCCAGACCGTGAAGATTTCCAAAGGTGACCTCTGCGGAAGGGTCTCCAAAGGGGGTTTCAATTTTCCTGCTGCTCTGTATCTCCACTCCCGGAATAGAATAAACTCCGCTTCCACCTATGATACCAACCATATGAGACATGAGGTTTCCTTTCTTGTGTACTTCAGTCATCAATCATAAGGTGGAACCGTTAATCGGCAAAGAACACCTTCCGCTGAGATGCCGTGCACTTCAAAACTATGCCTGTTCCAATCTGGCTTTCAACAGAGCAGAGACTGCTCCGGTGTGGTGTCCGGCACAGCTTTTTGCATTATCTTTCGCCCTGACCCTCCGGAAAGGACACAGATTTGGTAAGAATACTGGGCATGAAGTTTTCCGATCTCGAAAGCTGGCTGGTTGATGAACTGCACCAGAAGCCTTTCAGAGCAAAACAGCTGTTCACATGGCTTCACCACAGAAGGGTAACATCTTTCCGCGAGATGACTGATCTCTCTCTGAGGTTCCGCAGTATTCTGGAATCATCCGCTGTTATCACCCACCCGGAACAGGCAGACAGCACCGCGTCTGAAGACGGAACAGTTAAATTCCTGCTTGACCTTCCTTCAGGACCAGCGGAAACAGTGCTGATTCCGGAACCTCCCCGCTTTACAGTGTGCCTTTCCACCCAGTACGGATGCCGCATGGGATGCAGATTCTGTATGACAGGCATGGCAGGTTTCCACGGCAACATGACAACAGATGAAATTATTTCGCAGTTGTACACAGTTGCCGCAAACTCAAAGAACAGGATAAGCAATGTTGTTCTTATGGGAATGGGTGAACCAATGGACAACTGGAACGCAGTCAGAAACGCCCTTGAAATAATAAGTGACGACAGAGGCATCTGTATCGGCCAGCGAAAGATAACCGTGTCTACAGTGGGCATTCCCGGGGGAATCAGGAAACTGGTGGATATGGAAAAACAATACGGCCTTGCGGTGTCTCTTCACAGTGCCGTTCCTGAGACAAGAGAAATGCTGATCCCTTCAGCAAAAGCTATCAGTCTTTCACAGCTGAAGCAGGATATGCTGAAGTACACAGGAACAACAGGAAGAAGAGTTACCCTTGAGTACTGTCTTATAGAAGGAGCGAACGACTCCCTTAAGGAAGCCGCTGCTCTTGCAGACTATTCAAAAGGCCTTCCATGTAAAATCAACCTGCTTGTTTACAACGCTGTTCCTGACCTTGAATGGCACCAACCTTCAGAGCAGACAACACAGAAGTTCATAGACTACCTCTACCCCAGATGCCAGGCTGTTACCCTCCGCCGCTCACGAGGAGGCGAAGTCGCCGGAGCATGCGGTCAGCTGGGTGCGTCTGTACTTAAAAAATAAGGCTGCCCTGTATTTTTATCCCGGAGAGATCACTGTCTGCTTCTCCGGCAAGACTGCCTCCAACGGGAATCCAGTCTCCACCTATTGTGATATCGAAGAATGTGTTTTCGCCAACTTTCAACCTGGTCCCAACATGTACACCAACAATGGCACCACCGGTACTTGTAGATTCTTCAGCATTTGAGAAACCATCTGCCACAGAATCCCATGCAACTATTCCGCCTGCGCTGAAGCCGTAAAACGGTTCCAGCCCGCGAGCCCCGGCGTAGGGCCTGTAGAACGGGTATTCTCTGTAAGCAATGTTCAGCATAACCGATGTTATTCCATCGAAATGTGCATTGCCCGAGCCGCAGCTCCCGTATCCAACAGAAAGACGGAACTGGTTTCCCTGTGACATGGGAGTTTCTGCACCCACAGCAAAAACAGGACCAACCTCAAGCTTGTTGCCATCGTTCATAAGCCCGGGCATCCATACCCCGGCGCCCAGAAGAAAGCTCATACTGTCACGGGGGGGATCAACCTCCTGGGCAGCTGCCACTGCAGCAACAATCAGTAAGAACATAAATACGGTTTTCATGAATCCTCCTAGTTTTCTATTCCGGTTCTGGCCGCCAGTTTTTCGGTGTTGTAGTAGTGCTTGATTTCCATCATCTCTGTAACAAGATCAGCAGCTTCAATCACAGCTTCACCGGCATACCTGCCGGTAAACACCATCTCTACACTATCCGGCCTTGCATCTGCAAGTTCCAGAACCTTTCCTTCACTGAGCAGCCCCATGTATACGGCAACGCATATCTCATCTGCTATTATCATATGGTATTCACCACTGAGCATGGCCGCTGAAACAGCGGCAAGCCCCTTCTCCGCCAGCTGAATATCCACGGCAGACGGTTTCTCTCCGGGAAGAATGAATTCCGGAGTACCGAACTGTTCCATTGTTATCTCTGGGAACCTGCCCGGCAGGCACAGTTCAGAGTAATCCTGCCCTTTAAGAAACTGACCGATGTAAACATTCATTCCAGAGCACGCCGCCCTGACAGCCAGCCCCAATGACGCTGTGGTTTTTCCTTTGCCGTTACCTGTGTAAACCTGCAGCCTGCCTGTGTTCTTCACAGCTGATCCTCCATTAATCCACAACCACATGGGAATTGAAAAGCTCTCTGTAATCCGCCCACTTCTTCGTGTCCCAGTGCAGATCCGCCGTGAGACAATCGGCAGCGGCAATTCCCATTTCCATAGTATGATGCGTGTTGTCGTGTACAAACATACCCTGCCGTCCGTAAGAAACCATCCGGCTGTATCCTTTCAGAAACTCCTCCACTTTGCTGAGATTCCTGGAAAATGCATGGTCGTACACAGGGTATATGTTCTTCTTTCTTTTCACAAAAAAGCTTGATACCTCCGGTTCGGGAAGATCCGTTTTAGCCAGGTCATCAAGAACCAGCTTCATAATGCCATCATCATCAAGGGACCATACATCATCGCCTTCTGAACACGGAATCTCGAAGCACAGCCCTGTTCTGCCCTGAGGTTCATCTGCAGTACTGTAGTTCCGCGGCTCTGAAAGCCTTGAAAAACAGGTATCAAGACCGGGAAAGTAGTGCGCATCATAAGGTGTATACTGGGATTTGTGTACTTCCACAAAGCAGAACACCATTGACCGGTATGACAAACCGCCAGCAGCAGCTTCAACCACACAGGACGGCGGAGTCGGATCAAGAAGCCCTGCGAGATCATCCACCGGTATGGTGGAAAATATAAAGTTGGTTTCAATTTCCTCTCCTCCGGCTGTAACAACGGTTCCATGGTGTTTTTCCGAGGGAGGAATAACTGAAACTACTTCTGTGTCAAGTACAATTTTCCCCCCGAGGTCAGCAACTGCATCGGCCGCCTTCGAGGCAATCTGGCCGAATCCGTTCGCCGGATAGTAAAAATACCCGCTGCTCCCGGAAGAGCCGCTCACAGAAGAAAGAATCTTCTTTATCATTTTTCCGATACTTGAAGAGGCAATTCTCTTTTTTGCCTGTACAGGAGACAGCTCCGCCGGAGAAAGACCCCAGAGCTTCTCTGCATAAGGGAAATAAAACCTTTCGCTTATGGTTTTTCCAAGACCGCTTCTTAGCGTATCCTCAAACGAAATCCCCTGGCTTCTGCCTGGGAACACAGAAGTCAATGAATCAAGAACAACACCGAATGAAAAAGAAAACGGAAGATGGAAGACCAGATCCACAGGCTTCAAAGGAAACGAAATAAACCGTTCCTCCAGCCAGATTCTTCCGTTGCGCGGTCTCTTCAGGAGGTCATCACCCAGAAGACTACTGATTCTGCCCATAAGACTTGAGCTGGTCGCAGGGTGCAGCCGGTGGCTGCCGTAGTCAAAAACAAGGTCTCTGTATCTGAAACTTCCGGTAATCCCCCCTGGAGAACTTTCTTTCTCGAGCACAGTTACTTCAATTTCACTGTGTTTTTCCAGAAGGGAAAGTGCAGCCCACAATCCAGCAGGCCCTGCTCCAAGAACAGTTACACGGCGCTTCACCGGCGAACAACCCCGGGATTGATATAGCTTTTGTAGTTGGTGGAAGCTATGTACAGATCGTACCACATCATGTAATTCAGAATACCCCACAGAGCCCTGCCGTGATCAACTTCATGCCTGTCATGCTGCTGCCACAGCTTCTCAACACCTGCCCCGTTGAACAAACCTGTACTGTTCAGTCTTGACGGTTTCAAATACTCCATAGCAATGTCGCGCAGCTCGCTTCTCAACCACCTGGAATAGGGCATTTCAAGGCCCACCTTCTTCTTGTTTACAATGCTTTCAGGCAGCAGGTCTTTCATGGAATGCCTGAGCAGATGTTTCCTTCGTGTTCCCGGATATTTCACTACGGCTGGAACAGAAGCGAGAAAACGAAACAGCTCAACATCGGTAAATGGAACCCGGGCTTCTATCGAATGTGCCATGGTCATTCGGTCATTCTTGATCATCAGGTCATGGGGAAGATGACACTGTGTATCGATGCACAGCAGTCTGTTGAGGTCAGATTGTGTTTTACAGTTACTGAAAATATCTGAGAAGTAGTGTGAAGACTCTCCGAATTCTGAGAAACGCCCGGGGGCACTCAGCACCTGCAGCTTGGCATCTTCAGTAAGAACAACACGCCAGAAAAAGTGTGACCCTGGAACATCATACTCCGCTCCCCGAACAAACCTTTTGGCCTTGAATTCAAAACTCAGTTTCCTGTGTGAAACAGGAAGCCTTGATACAATACAGTCGATTCCGTGCCGCACAAAAGACGGGGCAATTCTTCTGTAGAGTTTTCTGACCTTGTACGCGGCATGGGTATCGTAACCGGAGTAAACCTCGTCTCCCGCCTCCCCGGAAAGCAAAACCGTAACATGCTTCGAGGCCTCTTCCGCCAGCAGCCATGTTGGTATTGCAGAACCGTCTCCGTAGGGTTCATCAATATGAGCAAGATACCCGGGAAGAAGATCTGCCACAGCACGCGGTGTAACCTGAATACTGTGATGTACTGTTCCCACCGAATCTGCAACGATCTTCGCATACTCTGACTCGTCAAAACTGCTGTCATTGAATCCTATGGAAAAAGTGTGAAAATTGCTTCTGCCCCTGACTTCCGCCATAAGAGCTGTAAGTGCACTGGAATCCATACCGCCGGACAGCATAACCCCCACTGGCACATCAGCAACAAGCCTGCGCTCAACAGCCCTCTCAAGAAGCTCCCTGCTGTGTACAGATGCATACTCTGAAGTAACAGATGTGTCTTCAGTGTAATCGTAGTTAAAAAAACGGTGCTCCTGCTTTTCGCCGGTTTCCCAGTCAATCCACATGGCTCTTCCCGGCAGCAGTTCGTGTATGTCTCTGAAGGGAGTTAAAGAATCAGGTACATAGTTGTACGAAAGGTAGTGATACAGAGCCTCCGTCGATGGCTTCCTCTGTACTCCCTCCACTTCCAGAAGCGACTTTATCTCTGAGGCAAACCAGAAGCCACTGTTCGTTGATGTGTAAAACATGGGCTTTATTCCGAAGGGATCCCTGGCCAGAAGAAGCTTTTTTCGTGTGTCATCCCACAACGCAATGGAATACATTCCGTTAAGCTCTTTAAGAAAGCTATCTCCCAGTTCCTCGTAAAGATGTACAAGCACCTCTGTGTCTGTGGCAGATCTGAACACATGACCACGGGAATCAAGATCGTACCGCTTTCGAAGCTCACGATAATTGTATACCTCTCCGTTGTAAACAATCCAGACGGAACCGTTTTCGTTGCTCATAGGCTGGTTTCCCCTGGAACTGAGATCAATAATACTGAGCCTGCGGTGAACAAGGCCGCACGGCCCTTTTACAGTTAAGCCCTGATTGTCGGGGCCTCTGTGCGCAATAACCGACCCCATGCGGTTGAGCATTTCAGTATCCTGAAACTCCCCCGGAGAAAACAGCAGACCGCCGGCAAACCCGCACATTAATCAGTTTTTCCTCTCGGCAATGTGGTCGGCAGCAAAACCCTTTTTAGCCAGAGCTTCAGCCACCATTCCAACAAGAAGTATCTGCAGAGATGCCAGCAGAAAGGCGATAGCAGTTGAGGAAACAACAGGCATAACCAGAAGGCTTGTACCTGTGCTGCCTGCAATACTGACAGCCATAACCACATCGTAAATCAACTTTAAAAAGCCAACAGAAAAACAGAATACAGCCACGGGAACAAATACTCTAAGTGGCTTAAACAATACAGACAGCCTCAGAACAAGCATTACAAACGCAAAAAAATCAACTGGGACAATCTTTGATTTCCCTGCTCGGTGGTAGTAGTTGATTGGCACGTATTCTACATTAAAACCGTCGCACATTGATGCCACTGTAATTGTTGAGGTAAAGGAAAAACCATTGGGATACAACCTGTAGTACCTGAAAGCCATCTCCTTCTTAAATACCCTCAAACCGGAATTGAGATCAGGAATAGGTCTTTCCACTATGTACTGGGCAAGCCGTCGGACAATCCACTTGAAAGGCTTTCTTATTGCCGGAACTGCCACATCGATACCGGTTCTGGCTCCAACCACCATGTCGGCACCGATCTCTTCCATCCTGCTCAAAAGAACGGGAATCATGTCAATTGGATAAGTTCCATCGGCATCGGCGATTACAACAGTATCAAATCTGGCTTTTGCAATACCTGTTTTAAGAGCAGCACCATAGCCCAGATTGCCGGAGTGGCTTACAACCCTTGCCCCTGCTAACTGTGCCAGAGCAGCTGTATCGTCAGTGGAGCCGTCGTCAACAAGAACAATCTCTCCTTCAATTCCTGGCTTTGCAAAAAGCTCCAGAATACTTTGAATCGTGTGTTCCACTGATTGTGACTCGTTAAAGGCAGGAACAACAACACTGACTTTAAACATTCTGCTCCAGACTGTATGATTCAGCAGAGAAAAACAAACAACGAAAGGGTCATTTTCAATCAACCAGACAAGCTTAACATATTATGTATTCAATTAAGAGCGGCAATATTGGCAAAGAAGCGGTGCATCCCACCGCCTGCAAATACCCGGCGCACCCAAGCAAAGGGGGACAGGTTTCCCTGCCCCCCTTTCTTCAAGTAATCTGCTCTAGCGAGTTCCGAGAATTGTGAACTCACTTCTTCTGTTAAGAGCCTTGTTCTCGGGTGTGGTATTGGGCGCTGCAGGTCTGTCTTCACCGTAACCAACGGTGGAGAGTGATGCTTCGCTTACACCCTTTGCTATAAGGTAATCTCTTACTGCACCGGCTCTGTTCTCAGCAAGTGCCTGGTTGTACTCTGCAGGTCCGTCAGAGTCAGTGTTTCCTGTTATCATTACAGCGATTCCAGGGTTGCCGATAAGCATCTCTGCAACTCTGTCTAGAATAACAGCAGCATCCGGGCGGATGTTGTATCTGTTAACATCGAAGTATACAATCTCGAAATTCAGTTCGACATTGAGCTGGAAGTCCTGAACAACAGATTCGCCCGAGATAACCTCAACCGTTCTCGACTGGTTTGTGTAACCTGCAGCAGAAGCTGTAAGGGTTCTTGTTCCGGCAGGACAGTCAAGTGAGTACTCACCGTTAACATCGGAGTTAGCCCTGGTATTTGCAGTAGCAGTAACAACAGCCTCGATTGCCTCACCTGTTCCTGCGTCTGTAACGGTTCCTGTTACAGTACCATCAACCGACTGCAGAACAAAATCCTTTGTTACATTCTGGCCACAGGGAACTTCAACTGTTTCGCTGGCTGAAACATAACCATCAGCTTCAACCAGGAATGTGTATGTGCCTTCGTCGAGCTGCGCTGTGTACATACCCGACGCAGCGTCTGTACCAACACTCTGTGCGTCAGAGCCTGGGAAACTGACTGTTGCAGCCAGTGTTTCGCCGGTGACAGCATCTTTAACTGTTCCGGAGAAAACCGAAGGATGCGCAGATGTATCTACCGTGTACATCAGATTAATTCCGAGACCATACTTGGGAGCGTAACCGTTGGGGAAGGGAGCGTATCGGGCTCTCTCTTCATCTGTCTGGTTTACACCCCGCTGGAAGTATCTGTGACCGAGATCGTTGTACTCTGGATCGAAAGAAGAAATACAGTACGAACCTGTAATATCCATGGCAAAGCCGGAATCAAATGTGAATCTGGCTCCGGGAGCAACCTGAATACAGTCATCAAACCGCTCGCCGTCACCCTCCTCAAATTCTCTGTTGAGGAAATGACGCCATTCAACTTCGGCAAACAGTGTTGTCTTGTTCATGGGGTATTCTATACCGGCTACGGCGTGAAGAACAGGATCCTCTACATCGATGTCAACTTCTTCGGTTGCAATAACGTTGTGAGAAGCATCAAATCTGCGATCAACAAAGGTAAAGTTCTGCTTGAAGTAATGATAACCAACATTGGTGTGAAGGGTAACAGCACCAAAGTCTTTTGTCGCGAGAAGATCGCCACCAAAGCTCATGCTGCCGGCGTTCATCATTGGTCTTCTGAGCTGGAACATGGGCTCATCTGTGTTCCAGAGGCCATCCCATTCGTCTCCGTTGTAAACGAAGTTGTTGTCGCCTCCATCATATATGGAAAACTCTGCCCATGGCATCACACTGAACCAGAAACTTTCCGCGTTGGGATTAAGTGCAAACTTAAGGAAAAGACCAGCCTCGCTGAAACCGTCATCTCCGTTCCAGTCGCCGGTTGTGTCAAGCCTGTTTCCAACATCTTCTCTTTTTACCTGATTTAAAAGATATGATACTCTTGCTCCTAATTCGAATGAATTGCTTACACCGTAACCCAGGGTGAGGTATCCGGTTCCGCTGTATTCAGTATCTGTGATTTCAACAGTATCCGATGCCAGCACTCCTGTTCTGGCATCAGGTGAAAGGCCAAGAAACGAGAAGAGCCCTATCGAAAGAAGACCCCGCTCGGCCGGCCTTGCATCCACAGCTCTGTTCAGACCTCTGAGGCCCGAATACGAAGGCAGAGCGAATGCTGAGCCCGCTGCAAACCCAAGTAACAAAAGAACGACAAAAATCTTTCTCATAATTCCCTCCGATTCTGTGATATGAAATAGAAAGCCATCCAGACTTTCACCATCGGGTAAAATACTATGTAATCCACAAAAATGAAACCCGCACAGAAAACAAGGAACTCCACTGATCGCAAACTGTGCATAATCGCCTGTAACCAGGAAAGCCTGCGGCAAACCACCGCAGGCTTCTTCCGTGAGCTACAAACCAGGACACTGGGAAGCTATATCGTCACTTATATTCTGGTTCCCATAGGCTTTGCGGAAATAAGCGGCAAACTCTCCGGCAAGTTTGCGTGCCCTTGCTTCGTACTCTGCCCTGTTCTTCCATGTGTTTCCCGGATCGAGAATTGAACTGTCCTCAATACCGGGGCAGGACAGAGGAACCATCACTTTGAAAAACGGATCTGTTTTCATCTCGGACTGTTCTATTTCACCGGACAGACAGGCCTCCACCATTTTTCTTGTTAGGGGAAGATCCATTCTGTGACCCACTCCATAGGGGCCACCGGTCCAGCCTGTGTTGATAAGATAAACCTGGGTACCGTGGCTGTTCATCTTTTCTCCAAGCAGATCAGTGTAAGCCTCGGGAACCCTGGGCATGAAGGGCTGCCCGAAGAATCTGGAAAATGTGCTGACAGGCTCCTTGATTCCCGTCTCCGTCCCTGCAAGCTTGCTTGTGTATCCCATAAGGAACCAGAGCATGGCCTGTTCCCTGCTGAGCTTTGAAACCGGCGGGATCACGCTGTTGGCATCAGCTGTAAGGAAAAGAATCGTGGTGGGATGCCCTGAAACAGACGACTCCTTTGTGTTTGTGAGATACCTCAGCGGGTATGAGCCCCTGCTGTTAGGTGTGTAACGATCGTCGAACAGATCAAAATCTCCGTCCGGGTAAACCATTACATTCTCGACTATAGAACCGTGACTCAGGTAGTTGTCTGTGTGGAAACATGCAGAATGTATTTCCGGCTCCTTCTCCATGCTCAGATCAATGAGTTTCGCGTAACAGCCATTTTCAAAATTTGCAATCCCGTTGTTGCCCCAGCCGTGCTCATCGTCGCCCAGAAGAGCTCTGGAAGGATCTGCACTGAGTGTTGTCTTCCCAGTTCCGGAAAGGCCAAGCAGAAGTGCGCAATCTCCGTCTGTACCTTCATTTGCACTGCAATGAATAGGAAGAATACCCTGGGCAGGAAGCAGATAGTTCATAACGGTAAACATGAGCTTCTTGATGCTGCCTCCATAGGCACTGCCAAACACTATTCCAAGGCTCCTGTCCATGTCCATGGCCACAAGCATATCCGATGTATGGTCGAGATCGGGGTTTTCCCTGAGTTTTCCGCTGTATTTGCTGTAATCAAGCTTATTATCCGGTGACGCAACTAGGGTGAAAGCTTTGTCTTTAAACACTGAAATCTCCGCAGCCTCTTTAGACCACGGCCGAAACATATTGTCTGTAAACAACGCGGTAAGAGCTTTGTCTGCTACAACTCTTACAGGAAGAGCATACCTAGGATCAGCACCAATCATACGATCTGTTACAAACAGTTCCTCAGCTTTTTCAAAAACCTGAATTATCTCTTCCCAGGCCATATCAAAAGTCTCTTCGTGCAAAGGAAGATTGTTGGGGCTGGTCCAGTCGATGGTTTTTTCGCTTTCCGCCCGTTTTACTATTACCGTATCTTTAGGACTTCGTCCTGTGGATTCAGGTCGCGTCCATGTGGCAAGAGCCCCGCACTTCATAACCAGTGCTTCTCTGCGCTCCACCGAAGACTTGATCATTTCCTCTCTTGAAATATTGCTTCTTACCGACGAACCTCTTCTTGTAAGCAGACCATTCAGGCTGTCTAAAAGAGACATTTTTCACCCCCGTGTTTGTTTACGTCAGATATCAGGTAAGTCGAACAATACCAGAGTATCCGGTCGGAAGGAAGTGCCAGTACTGCAGCAGCAGGCTGTATTGGTTATGTTCCGGAAGCAAATGTGAATGGGGGCATTTTTGAAAACCAAATACACCCGGTCAGAAAAAGCGTGGTGCCTTTATGACTGGGCCAACTCGTCTTTTGTTACCACTGTTGTTGCGGCAGTTCTTCCTGTTTTTTTTGCAGGTGTTGTTGCCGGTTCCGGCAGTATCACCATCAACCTGCCCGGTTTCGAGCTAACCAGTAATTCTCAGTCTTTGTGGGGATATTCAATGTCTTTCGCCGCTCTTCTTGTTGCAGTGGGAGCCCCTGTTTTCGGAGCGGTCGCCGATGCAGGCGGAAAGAGAAAACTGTTTCTGGGTACCATGACCGCAGTTGGTGTTCTTGCATCTGCTCTGCTGTTTTTTAGCGGACCGGGGCTGGTAAAATACACTCTGGCAGTTGTTGTTATGGGGCAGATAGGTTTCGCCGGAGCCAATGTTTTTTACAACTCCCTTCTTACAAATGTAACTCCCCCTTCAAGGCGTGACATCGTAAGTTCCAGGGGGTTTGCCATGGGTTATCTGGGAGGAGGTCTGCTGCTTGCTCTCAATCTGCTTATGATAAAAAAGCCCGGCTTCTTCGGAATACCAGAGGGAACTCTGGCAGTAAGGCTGAGCTTTCTCACAGTGGCCGTCTGGTGGTCTGTTTTTTCCATCCCCCTGTTCCGCAGGGTACCGGAAAAAAGTGTTTCTTCCAGTACGAACTTTCCTGGCCTGGTACGAAACGCATTTACAACCATTGGAAACACATTCAGAGACATTAAGCAGCACAGTCAGGCCTTCAGGTTTCTTCTGTCTTTCCTTCTGTACAACGACGGAATACAGACCATAATCATAATGGCTACCGTGTTTGGCAAGGCAGAACTGGGTCTGGAAAGCAGCCACCTGATAGGGGCCCTGCTGCTTACCCAGTTCATTGGCTTCCCTGCGGCTATCCTGTATGGAAAACTTGCAGCAAGGTTTGGTTCAAAGAATTCCCTGCTTGCAGGAATTGCAGGATACATCGCTATTGTTCTGTACGCCTGGAAGATGACTGAAACATGGCAGTTCTGGGTACTGGCCGGTGCAGTGGGTCTGCTGCAGGGAGGTATTCAGGCTATCAGCCGATCCTACTACTCTGTTCTTATTCCCCAGAAAAATGCATCGGAGTACTTCGGTTTCTTCTCTATATCATCCAGGTTTGCAAGCATTTTAGGACCCCTTGTATTCGCTGTTATAGGAGATATCACAGGAAGTACAAGGAATTCTATTCTTTCCATCTCTGTGTTCTTTGTGGCAGGTGGAATACTTCTTCTCACAGTGAAGGATCAGAAGCATGCATAAACTTCTGAGCTTTCTTGTTATTTTTCTAATTCTGCTTGAAGAGCTTTTTCATCAAAAGCTGGGCAGAACAGGAAGAATGCCGCTTAGGCCAACAGACACCGGCATGCCTGGCAATGATTTCGACAGGTTCGACCTCCTGCGACTTCTTGAAATGCTGTTTCTGGGGCTTGTGTTCTCAACTCCCGCCGGAAATACCTCCACAGGCCACGGGCAGCTGACCGTAATTCTCGCAGGGCTTCAAACGGCCAGACTGTTCGGCAGACGGGTTCTCAGCAGATGGTCCGTTCTCGGGGTTATTCAGGCGTTCGAGCTGTTTCTTCTTTTATCAATCCTGCTTGTACCCCTGCGCCTCACGCCTGAAACCTATCCGCTTTCTCCTCTGTCTTTTCTGTCTCTAGCAGGAGGAATGGTGTTCAGTATTTTCGTTTACATAACTGCAGCATTCTCTCTTTCGTATGGAGTCAGGCTTTTTGCCCGGGAGCACAGCCATCTGTACGATATTTTCCCTCCTCTGGCAGGCTCTGAAGAATGGGCATACAAATTCTCAAAGTTTGCATTACCCTTCGGGATAATTGGAGCCGTCAGCCTGTTTTTTCTCCGAGGTGTGTCTCTTCTTCCTGTGCTTTTCTCGCTTTCGGTGGTTCTGCAGTCTATCGGCGTTGCTGCCTGCAGAAAGAAAACATTCAACGGTCACCATCCGGTTGTTCACATTCTGTGGGGTATCTCTTTTATGGTACTGTACTTCATTACCATTACGGGGCTTACCACAGTCACCCCATCACAGTAGACAATGTACTCTATCCAGCTGATTCAGTTACCTCTGCATCCATCATCCGCATGGGAGCCCACAGGTAACATCCCCCTTGCCCCCGGTATTCTTGCCGCTGCTGCCGGGCTGCCGATCGAATCTGTTTTCCCGGAGTCACTTCTGAATACCATGGGAGACAAAGCACTTTTCAATGAATTAAAGAAAAGAAATCCGCAACTGGTGGGAGTAACTCTCTACCTGTGGAATACACACAGATCAATTCAGCTGCTGCGAAAACTGAAACACTGGAAACCTGAGCTTCTTGTGGTCGCAGGCGGCCCGGAAGTAACCACAGACAATCTGTCTCTGCTCAATGAACCATCAATTGACATGTTCGTTGCAGGAGAGGGTGAATCCTTCGCAGAAGATGTACTATCACCGGATATTCTGAAAGGTATACTTTCAACAGGAAGGAAACTGCTTGGGCCTGCTGCAAGCACCGACCCTCCTGACCACTGGCCCGACCCATACAGAACGGGGCACCTTGCGGTAACACCAGGTGGGTCTGTTCACATTGAGTCACAGCGGGGATGTGCCAGCCTGTGTTCCTACTGCGCCTACAGAAGAACTTCTCCCCTGCCAAGAACTGTTCCAGCCGACAAAGTGCTTGAAAAGATAACAATGCTCCGCAGCAGAGGTACGGAAGAACTTGTTTTTCTGGATCCCACGTTCAACAGCCGAACAGATCTGCCTGTGCTTCTCTCTGGAATGAAAAACCTCGGGCTCAGCTGCTTCGCTGAAGTGAAAGGGGATATTATCCGTTCTTCAGCGATTACAGATGCTTTCGCTGCAGCAGGGTTCAACACCCTTGAGGTAGGGTTGCAGACCATGAACACTGAGGTGCTTCATTCCATCGGAAGAGGGGGCAGCCCCATTTCCGTACTTAACGGAGCTTCCCGTCTTGCGGAAAGCGGAGTTACCCCAGTAATGGACCTCATTCTGGGACTTCCCGGAGACAACCCCGAAAACATAGAATCTGCTGCAGAAGAACTGGTTTCCAGAAAGATACATGACCAGGTACAGACTTTCTGCCTTTCTGTTCTTCCCGGTACAGAGCTGAGGGCAAATGCTGATTCTCTTGGAATACAGTACAGTCCCGCACCTCCGTACACTGTTACCCGGTCAGGTCTGTACACCATACAGAATCTTTTGCAAACAAGAGAAAGGGTTTCCGACATACTTGGTTACGATGCAGACCCTGCTCCAAGACCTGTTCTTACCAACACATTCCCCGGGATGGAGATATTTGTCCCTGAGCGCGGAATACAGCACACTCCTCGTTCAAGCCGTCACGGCGTTCTCCGGGTAAACACCAGGGATGCCTGGGCAAACAGGGATCTTATTGTAAACAGAGTAAAAGAAAGAAGAAATACTGATCCGTACTGTCCGCTTGACGTTGCAATACAGTCGGAAAAACTCTTTCCCCTTGACCTGATTGATATGCTCAGCGCACTCCCTGAACCGGAATGCTACACAACAGAGAAATCGAAACTCTATAACGTTCCAGGTCTGCTTCGACTGGCAGTAGTTGCCTCTAAAGCAACCGATTCTGTGTGGCTGGAAGAGTGTTCAGAATTGGCTCTTACCGTTGTAAGGTCAAGTTCTGCTGTGAGCCTGCCAGGCGGAGGAATCGGGCTTCTTCTTCAGGGCAGTTACGATCTGGCCACACTGAGCGCTTTGTATACAAGCGCTCCCCATCTGGTGTTTTTCGCAGACAGGGAACTTGAAAGCCTGTGGAATCTTGATGTACTGGGGCTGGGATGAGCAACTCTTCAGGCCATTGTAAACTCAAGTTTGCGCTTGATTCTTTCCCAGTTTGGCATGACTGATCCCAGTAAATTGTAAAAGTTTCTGCTGTGGTCGCTAAACAGCAGGTGACAGAGTTCATGGGTAACAACATAGTCAATGCACTCAGAGGGAGCTTTGATTAATTCCGGGTTCAAGATGATTGAAGAACCATTGGAAAGGCTCCCCCATCTGTTTTTCATTCGCCTGATCTTAAGGTCAGGCCTTTCGACTCCATATCTTTCAAACGAAACCCAGCACCTGACAAAGCTATTATTGAAGTGCTGCAACGCTTTTTGGGAATACCAATTTCCCATCAACGCCATTGTTTTTTTCTGGTTGCAATCATTTCTGCACGAAACAATAAATGCCCCCCTGGCAAGTTTGACTTTATTAAGCTCCCCCTTTACGACCTTCAGCTGGTAGCGTCTTCCAAGATACAGATGAGTTTCACCACTGATATATCTTCTTTCCGGTGTCCTTGGTACAAACTGCTGGAAATAACTGAGTTGCTTCAGTATCCATCTGGCTCTCTTACGAAGCTTGAGTTCAACTGCAGCCAACTCAGAAGAACTTGGAGCCTTAACAACAACTGAACTGTCAGGATGCACAGCAATCTCAAGGGTTTTTCTTGCACTGGAAAGCAGCAGATACTCGATTCTCTTGCTGCCGTACTGCAGGTAATGAAAACTGCCACTCATCAGAAACTTCTGTGCCTGGCGACTTGCATTGTTTTCTCAATTATTCTGTCCATTTCCTCGGAAGTCAGCTCTACTCCCCTGCCGTGTTTAACTTCATCATAGAGATAGTCATCAATGTCATTAATAACCTGTTTCTGTGCATCCTCATCATTCCAGAAATTCACCTTCCTGTATGAATCCAGAATCATCTTAAAAGCTATTGCAGTGTCTGCCACTATTTCTTCAAGTTCAGCTGCTGTTAATTCATGATTCTTAAAGAAAGGCTTCAGTACCCCAAAATAAGCCATGGCATCCTCATTACCGTCAAGCCTGTCAGGAACATCATCATGCACTCTGCCAACAACCTTGTTTCGTATCTCTATTACTTTATCCAGATAGTCAAGATCTGAAAATCTTTTAGCTCTGAAATCATCAATCGCCTGCTGAATCAGTTTGGAAAACCTTTCGTAGAAAGCCGGGTCTTCATCCATTCTATCAGTAACAATTTTCCTGGTGGCATGAATGATTGTATCTGCTTTGGATGCTGTCGTACGCTTGCTGCCATATACACCATGATCCTCTTTCACCTGACTGAATGTTTTCTCATCAAAAATATTCACCGGTTCATTCAGCTGTATCACTTCACTGGCAAATATCTGAGTGTCAAGAAGTTTTCTGATTTTAGGCTCATAATCTCTGTAATCAATTGCCTCTGCGTAGCGAAGTTTCACCGCAGCTTTCAGCGTCTGGAATTTACGCAAATCAGTTTTGTATCGAAGAACAATCTCATCAGGAGTTTCCATCAGAAATCTGTCTGAGGAAAATGCAATTGCAAGTGTTTTGCTGTATTCAGCCAGACGGTGATAAAACTCTTCCCGCACGGAATCATCACCAAGCAGCATTTCGTAGGCTTCCTCATCATAGGAATGCTTGACAGTCTTGAAAATATCCCACAAATCAGAGTATTTCTGAGGCAGCCTCCCAATCTCTGAAGCAACCGAAGTGAGTGTTCCCACAAGATCAGATTCATCAAAGCCTTCGAATGCACTGTACATGGTAAGAGCATTATCCAGTTCACCCAGAATACTGGCATAATCCACAATGAAGCCGAACTCCTTGTTCTCGTAAATGCGATTTACTCTGGCTATTGCCTGCAGCAAAGTGTGTTCTCTAAGCTTTCTGCACAGATAGAGTACCGTATTCCTCGGTGCGTCAAAACCGGTTAACAACTTGTCAACTACAATCAGTATTTCAGGATCTGTGCCAAACTTGAACTGATTAATGAGCTGCTTTGTATATTCTTCCTCACTGCCGTATCGCTTCATCATCTTTGTCCAGAATCGAATAACATCATCGGCAGGTTCGTCATCAGTTTCTTCAAAACCTTCACGTATATCAGGGGGAGAGATAACAACCCCTGATGAAACAAAGCCTATCTCTTCAAGAAATTCGTGATACTTCAATGCAGATACCTTACTGGGGGCAATCAGTTGAGCCTTGAAACCCGTACCCTGCCAATTCGCCCGATAGTGTTCACTGATATCAAAAGCTCTCATATAGATAACCTGCTCTGCCTTGTTCAACATTGAAGACCTGGAGTATTTTCGCTTGAGATCAGCTTTCTGTTCTTTTGTAAGCCCCTGGGTGTGTCTTTCAAACCAGAGATCAATAGCTTTTTTGTTCTGCTGCATCTCCACATGACGACCTTCGTAGAGCAAAGGAACAACAGCTCCATCAGCAACAGCCTGTGATATGGAATAATGCGGTTCTATCAGGTTTCCGAATTTAACAAAGTTGTTCTTTTCCTTCTTCAGTAAAGGGGTACCTGTAAATCCCAGATAGCAGGCCCTGGGAAACATCAAACGCATTTTTGCTGAAAACGTGCCAAACTGTGTACGATGGCTCTCGTCTACCAGCACAAATATGTCCGGTGATAAATCCTGATGTTTCTTCAGAGTCATTGCTTTGTCAAACTTGTGTATAAGCGTGGTAATGATACCAGCCTTATCCTGACCGGCAAGCTGCAGCAGATTCCGCCCTGATGTTGCCCGTTTGGGCTCAAGACCACATGCGTCAAAAGTATTGCGCAACTGCTTATCCAGATCTGTCCGATCAGTAACAAGTACCATACGAGGGTTGGGTATCTCAGGATCAAGGGCAAGGTTCCGAGCAAGCATCACCATTGTCAGTGATTTGCCCGACCCCTGGGTGTGCCAGATAATCCCTCCTCTGCGGGCACCATTCTCATCAAATTGTTTTACACGCTTCAGGGTTGATTTTACAACAAAGTACTGCTGATACCGTGCAATCTTTTTTACGCCTCCATCAAACAGGGTATACTTCCAGGCCAGTTCCAGAAGTCTCTCGGGTCGGCAGAGGGCATAGATCGCCCTGTCCTGTTCTGTAACAAGCCTGTCTGCGGTAAAAGATGAAGGAGCAACCCCAGGAGAATCAGCAATCTTGCTAACATCTATGTGACGGGAAAGAACCTCTCCAAGAGTGTCATCAATACCAGCTTCTTTCCATACACCCCAGAATTTCGCAGCGGTACCGGTTGTGCCGTATCTCGCACTGTTCTTGTTTACCGCCACAAGAAGCTGAGAATAGACGAACAACCGTGGGATGTAATCTTCACCCTGATTCCGAACGGATTGTGAAACTGCCTGATCAACTTCAATATTTGGTGACTTGCATTCAATAACACAAAAGGGAATCCCATTCACAAACAGCACAAGATCAGGGCGAACAGTCTCTGTACTCCGGGAGCGCTCAACACTGAACTCGGAGGTTACATGAAAACGGTTCTTTTCAATATTCTTCCAGTCAACATACTTCAGGTTGTGGCTCTTTGAATCACCGTCAATTGTTTGCTCCAAAGCAGTTCCAAGGGTAAGCAGGTCATAGATAACCTCGTTGGTTCTGACCAGCCCGTCATACTTCACATTCTTCAGCTTCTGAATCGCAGTTTGTATATTTTCTTCACTGAAAAGAAACTCGCTGCCCTTGTGCCAAATACGGTTGATCTCTTTCAGGCTTTCTCGCAACACCCCTTCAAGCAGAACATTGGAAGCTCTTCCCTGCCGCTCATGCAGGGCCTCTGCCGGTGTCAGATACTTATACCCCATCTGCGCAAGAAGCTGGATTGCAGGAAGCTGGGAGAGATGCTTTTCATCAAACTTCATGTGGCTTCCTCTCATTTGGCATCCTGCTTCCCTATTTTCACTTTGAATTTCCCAGATTTATCCTCACCAATAATATCAGCAATAAATTTGAGCAATCCACACTTTTCCTGTTTGCCATTAATACATATCCTTGAAGGAAGTACTAATTTACCCAAAACTCCTTCTGCATAAAGTAAAAACTTCTTAGCTGACAGAACAACTGGTACCTCATATATGTAAGCAGACATCAAAGAGCCAATTTGAGGAAGGGTAGTACTCTTCATGCTCCCTCCAGCTTAACCCGCCACTCACCAGTTAATAATCTCTGCATCAGACCGCGTTTTTGAACTTTATACTTATCAGCCAGCTTTTTTAATATGTCTATTTCTTCGTGAGCAGCACTAAGGGTTACAGCAATTCGTCTTTGCTCTTGTAGTGATGGATAGGGTATCCTCAAAGTATATAAGTCCTTAGCATAAATATGTGGTTGAGCTCCTCCAGATTGCAATGCAAATATTCTTCTTTGAAGGTGCTTCAATGCGTAAAATATGTATTTAGTATCACCATTCAGTACCACAATAACATTGCAATCCGATGCCCATATTGGGTAATTGTGGTACCATACATAACCAGCATATGCTCCGGAAGCACTGATAGTAATACACTCTCCCCGATGAGTTGATTTTTTGTGGAAATATGCATAGCTTTGTCCACCAGCGACGACAGGTATTTCTCCTGCTTCAATGTTTTTTTCAACCAGAGACTTCCCCTTTTCAACTCGAAGTGCATTTCCCAAAAGGTCATAAAGTTTTACTTCTCGTTTTCCCCTTCTATTACAATACCCACCTATCAACTCATTCAGGAGCCACTTAAATCGCTTCTCCTTCGCTTCAATCAGCTTCTCTGTTTTTCCAATAGCTTCATCCCAAGTGGAGAGAAGATCAGCAATGGCCTTTTGTTCGGGAAGAGGGGGAAAGATCAACGGAAGTACGACAAGTTTTTCTCTTGTTAAATGAGCAATACTAGTTTCTCCGACAAGACTAATTAGCTTCCCCTGACTGGCAATGAATTGCAGGTAAAAGTAAAGATACTCAGTTGAAGCGTGTCTTGAAATTGACCTAACTCGATGAAGTGCTTTCTGGTAATAGATTTCCTTCTCTTCATCCTGCCATATGGCACATCTTCCGACCTCTCCACCTTCACATACCAGCAAATCACCCAATTGCAAAGAATACTTCTTTCGTTCCTTTGCGGAGAAGTTCATTTTATTCATCTTGACAAAATCAATCCTTCCCCAGCGAATATTGAAATTGGCTAAATATGGGAATTGCTTTCCCGTCTTTGCTTTTTTGCTTAGCATTTTTCCAAGCTGCACTTCAAATAGTTTTCCTATGTTTTCCCTTCTCCAGCCATGCGGCACCTTCAAGCTATTCCCCTCTGCTTTTCAAAATGCGACCAATAAGTTACACAATTTCTAACTCTCTTCAATCCTTCTTCTCTTCTCTTTTGACTTCACTCTCCTTTCCAGCTTCTTCAAGTCTTCCTGGGGGGTGGGAAGGTTTTCCGGCATGGTTCCGCCCAGTTCTTCAATGGTTTCCCTTACTTTCTTACCAACTTCAAAATGTGTTTCGTTTGCTTTTCTCTTCCCTTTGATTCTGTCTCTCTTCAGCTTCTCTTCTGTCTGCGTAGCACGGAAAAGGTTTGCAGCCAGTTCAGTGCTTCCCATGCTGTCAAGAATCTTCTGACTTTTCTTTAAGCCTTTGTGCTTGTGAATTGCCCTGGAGTCCATTCCTCCATACAAGCCTCTGTATCCATGATTCTGGAAAATTGCGAAATCCAGGCTTGTTTTCACTCCAGCATCCTGTGCTGCCCTTACCAGATGCTTGTTGTGTTCCTTTAATTCATTGCGCAGAAAGAGACGCTTCTCGTCTTCTTTCAATTTTTGGAATTGCTCGTCATCCTTTAATTCCTGTCGACGGGTCTGTATTGCAAAATATGTCTGACCGTTTGCAACCACAGGCTTGCCGGGATCAGCATTCTGTACTATCAGATAGCAGGCATAGCGGGAAAGCCTGATGTTCTTTAATTTACGATGTGCGCCGGAACCTATTTGGACCATATCGAGGAAGTCCTCGAAATGGTCTGTTATTACCTGCTGGCTGTTCTCTGCGGCTTCTTTTGCCTTTTCAACCACCGGAAGAAAATGCCTGTACTCTGAATACCCCAGTATTCTGGAAAGAGCCCTTGCTGTCCAGGATTCCCGGCCTTTCTCGTCAATCTTTTTTATCTCATCGAATGTGTGATAGTGCCTCCTCTCAATATCTATAGTGCTCATCTGATTATCTCCTTCAACTTCTCTGCCATCTTCACCCTTACCTCGGCAAGCTCCTTTTCAAGAGTTTCTATTTCAAGCTGAACAGCATCGATATCGATTTCCTTTTCCTCTTCGAAGGTGTCCACATATCTTGGAATGTTAAGGTTGAAATCGTTTTCCGCAATCTCCTCAATGGTTGCCGAGTGGGCATACTTCTCGATATCCGCTCTTTTTTCATAAGTCGTCATGATCTTTTTAAGCTGCTCATCTGCGAGAGTATTCTGGTTCTTACCTGGAACAAATTCGCGGCTGGCTTCAATGAAAAAAACATCTTTCTTCTTTTCGTTCTTTCCACCCTTTTCCCTTGTGCGATCGAATACAAGTATGGCCACTGGAATGTTTGTTGTGGGAAAAAGGTTGCCGGGAAGACCAATAACTGCGTCCAGCAGGTTTTCTTCAATAAGTTTCGTGCGGATTCTACCTTCTTTTGCTCCTCTGAACAGCACACCATGCGGAACAACAACAGCTACTCGCCCTTCCTTTTCAATTGCTGTCTCAATCATGTGGGTGATAAATGCCCAGTCACCTTTGCCTTTGGGTGGTACACCACGCCAGAACCGGTTGTGGGTATCGCTCTCGGCATTCTCAGCACCCCATTTATCAAGAGAGAAAGGCGGGTTGGCAACAACACAGTTGAATTTCATGAGCCTGTCATTTTCAATCAATACAGGGTTGTTGAGTGTGTCACCCCACTCAATTCTCGCGCTGTCGAAACTGTGCAGAAACATGTTCATCCTGCATAAAGCCCACGTACTTCCGTTTGATTCCTGCCCGAATAGAGCAAAGTCGTTGCCTTTGATCTGTTTTGCTGCCTGTATAAGAAGCCCACCGGCACCGCATGTTGGGTCACAGATTCTGTCTCCCGGCTTGGGTTTTACAAGCATTGCAACCAACTCAGTAACTTTCAGAGGAGTGAAGAATTCTCCTGCTTTTTTACCTGAGTTTGATGCAAACCTCTCTATTAGGTAGATGTACGTGTTGCCTATTACATCTTCAGACACTCTGGCAGGGCTCATGTTCAGCTCAGGTTTGTGAAAGTCTTCCAGTAGTTGCTTAAGCCTTCGATTCTTGTCTTTTGCCTGCCCCAGATTGGCTTCACTATTGAAGTTGATGTTTCGAAACACTCCTTCAAGCTTAGCCCGGTTTGCTTCCTCAATATGATCAAGAACAATGTTGATAATCTCTCCGATGTTGGTGGCGGAGCGTCTCTGATAGAGACTGTAAAATGTGGCGGGAAAACTATCAATAACTGTTTTTCCTTCATTCTCGGTTATGGTAATTTCCGGAAGGACAAATCTTTCCCTTTCCAGTTTCCGGAGGATACGTTCCTCATCGTCACCGTACTGCTTCTTGAACTCCTGGTAATGATCCAGCCATACATCGGAGACATACTTGAGAAAAAGCATTACAAGGATGTAATCCTTATACTGAGCCGGATCAACAACTCCTCTGAAAGTATCACATGCTGCCCATGCAGCATTGTTGATGTCTTTCTGGTTTATCTTACTGCCACTCATACTGCATCTCCCCTTGCATATCTCATTAGTATTGTCGAAATGACTTTTCTGTTTCTTTCTGATATTTTCTTTGTAAGAATTGCTTCAATTGCAGACAGCCTGGCTAACTCGCAAATCTGTTTCTGTTTCTGAATGGCTGGAACTGCTACTTCAAGTTCCTGCAACCCCTTTTTGCTGATCATCCTCTGAGCGCTGCCTTTTGCTCTGCTTGCAAAGTATGACTGCGCCGGGGCTTGGCCGATAAACCAGTTTAAATAGGCGGGCAAAACAATATTTGTATTAGTAATTCTGATTCTTATAAGCGGAGAAGCCACTATTGCGTCTCCGGGATCAGACTCAATTATTGATGACTCCGTGTTGTTTCCCCTGGATTTGAAAACAAGGTCTCCAACTTGTACCAAATGATTCTTATTGAGTGTGGGCATTTCAATTCTTAATGCATTTTTTGTGTCCACCGTATTGTTAACCAGCAGGTCTTTCATTTGAATAACAGCGACCGACCCGGTCAAGACGGGCTCAAGCCTTGACCGAAAAGAATACCCCATTTGGATATCAGCAATCTCTTTTAGTTTAATATACATCTGCTGCCTCTCTATATATACTGCATCATCGTTGCAGTAACATACACAATTCACCAACATCTGTCGAGTGCTGCAATGGCGTTTCTGTGTTTTTGCTGTATTCGCGGAAGAAAGAAGGGGCAGGAAAACCTGCCCCTTCTCCTGGAACCGCTGGAATCTACTGACGAACGGCAGTGCCGAGCACTGTGAACTCGATACGCCTGTTCTGGGCTTTGTTGGAGGCACTGGTGTTGGGAACCACAGGGTTCTCTTCACCGTAGCCGATTGTGGTCAGTGTGTTGGCAGGAACACCCTTGCGTACAAGGTAATCAAGTACGGAGTTTGCTCTGCGCTCACTGAGGCCCTGGTTGTAGCTGGAACTTCCGTCACTGTCGGTGTGACCGGCAATACGAACTCTTACGCCAGCGTTGTCAAGAAGTGTCTGGGCAACAGTGTCGAGAATGCCGAAGCTCTCGGGCTTGATCTGTGCGCTTCCACTTTCGAAGTAGATGTTGTTGAAGCTGAGAACCTGACCCTCTACAAGGGCTGGGCGCATCTCAACATCAAAGATTGTGGTCTGCTCGGGAGCCATTACCTGAACCTTCACAACATTGAGGTAGCCATCAGCTGTAACGAGAACAGTCTGGTTGCCTTCTGGAAGAGCGATTGAGTACACACCATTGGCGTTTGTTGTAGTTGTACTTTCAAAGCCCTCAGGAAGATCCTCAACTGTTACTGTAGCACCTGCGATAACTTCATCTGTATCGCCGTCGGTAACAGTACCTGTAAGAATTCCGTTGTCAGGAACAGGATTAAGAGCGATATCAAGTGCTTTGTCTTCGCCAGCAACAATAACAACTGTTTCACTGAAAGGAAGGTAGCCCTCGGCTGTAGCGTTGATTGGTACGGAACCGGCAAGGATCTCTACAGAGTAGAAACCTGCGTCTGTTGTCTGGGGAAGAATCGATGTAGCAGGGAAACTTACTTCAGCAACGAGAACCTCTCCGGTCTCTGCATCGGTAACTACACCGCTAAGGGTTCCGTGTGTGGGAGCCTGAAGAAGCACAGAAGAGAATATCAGGTTGAGGCCAATTCCAAGGTCGGAAGGATATCCGCCTGGGAACGGGCTTCTCTGGGCACGCTCATCATTTGTGGGTGTTGACCCATTCTGATAAATATCGTGACCAAGATCCGACCACTCTGGATCAAAATCAGTGAGACACATCGAACCTGTCAGATCGAGGGCAAGACCGTAGGGAGAAACAAACCTGAACCCGCCGTCAAGAACGGCTGTGTCGTCGTATCTCTCTCCGTCTCCTGCCTCTTCAGTGCGGTCAGTATATTTATTGTATTCGACCTCAACAAACGGAGTAATTGCACCAGCCTGATATTCAATACCACCGGCAACTCTTACAACATTGTCTTCAACTGTAAGATCGACCTCGTCAGAGGCAGTTATATTGCCGTCTGCGTCACGTCTGCGATCAGTAAATGTAAACTGCTGGGAGAAGTGGTGGAAACCGGCATTCACATGAAGACCGAGGCCAAAATCGGCATCATAAGACATAAGGAAGTCTCCGCCGAAGTTAAACTTGCCACTGCTGAGCATGGCCCTTCTCATTTCAAACATCGGATCATCAAGATACCAGATACCGTCTGTACCGGCATCGTACATAACAACATAATCGTTGTCTCCACTGCTTACGGAAAACCCAAGTGAAGGCATGAAGCCAAGCCAGAATTCACCATCGTTTGTGGGATTAAAGGCAAGCTTGAGTGAAAGTACGGCTTCGTTAAGAGCGTCATCGCTCTCCCAGTCGCCTGTTCCGGCATTACGGGTAGAGTCGCTCAGATCGCGCCTGTAACCGTTCCACCAGTAACTCACTCTTCCAGCCATCTCCGCCATCTCGTTTATACCGTAGCCAAATGCAAGATAACCTGTTGCATCATACTCGGTGTCTTCAACTGTAAATGAATTACCGTTGAGAACAGCTGTTCTGTCATCATGGCTGATACCACCCTGTGTGAACAGGCCAACTGAATACTGGTTAGTTTCGATCGGTTTGGCATCTATGACTCTGTTAAGTCCGCGAAGCCCCCAGTACGATGGAAGCGCATTTGCTGCTGTAGCTGACACTAAAAGAACCGCCAGCAATGTGACAATTAACTTCATTGTTCCCTCCTGTTTCTTTCGGATACATTTCTATCGGCGCAACACATTTGCATAGTACGAACCGCGACAAAATACCGCTGAGCACCAGTCAAGTCAAGACAGGAATCGACTTAGAACAACAACCCAGGACATTTTAACGCTCCATTTCGTCTATTTAGAGAATTTATCCCTGATTGCCTTGGGTACTGGTTGCTTCCTGTCCCAGGCAATTGGAATTCTACCCTCTTCCATATGAAGAATCTCCCGACCTTCACGGTGTCCCATCTCAAAAGCCTGCAAATTCAACTTCAGAAATGCAGGGGGGACCGCAAGCTTTATGGCATCTGTCCAGACCTCAAGTTTGAAGTATCTGCTTAGAGCAGCGAACATTCCCATGGCCATCAGGTTAGCCACTATTCCCTGCTTGAAAACCTCTATAGTCTTCTCTGTAAACGGATACTCATACACTTTTCCTTCTGGAAGCTGATCCACGAAAGTAGAGTCAACAACAAAGAACCCTGTTTCTTTAACCTTTCCGCTGAATTTGTCGGCACTCTCCTGGTTCATAGCAAGAAGAATGTCCAGCTTTCTGCAGTTGGGAAACAGTATGGGTTTTTCAGAGATAATCACATCGGTTCTGCTGGCACCTCCTCTTGCCTCCGGGCCGTAACTCTGTGTAAGGCAGACCTCGCTGCCGTTAAGAATTGCAGCCTGGCTCAGAATTCTACCTGCTAGTCCAAGACCCTGTCCTCCTGCTCCTGCCAGTCTTATCTCTGCGTATTTCATTTTTTCACCCCCGGTGCAACCCGGTCACAGAGCTTCTGATATCTCTCGATGTAGCCCATTCCATTGCGATCAACAAAGACACCCCGAACAGTTTTGCCCTGTGTTTTCTCTTTGGGCAACTTGGCAGCCTGTGCGATGTTTATGGTTTCGTCCCGGAGCAGTTCCATCATGTTAACAGCATCACCCTGCTTGTTTGCCCTTCCGAAATTTGTAGGACATGGTGACAGGGCTTCAACCACTCTGAAGCCGGAACCGGACAGTGCCTTTTTAATAATACCGTCGAGCTCAATAACATGGTAAACATCACCACGGGCAACGAAGTTCGCTCCTGCTGCTTCTGTGAGTTTGCAAACATCGAAGTCGGGCTCGATCATGCCGTAGGGTGTTGTGGCAGTTTTCGCACCCTGAGGGGTGGTAGGAGAAAACTGTCCACCTGTCATTCCGTAGTTGTTGTTGTTAACTATAATGGCGGTGATATCCATATTCCGCCGGGCAGCGTGTATGATGTGGTTACCACCGATAGCCATTGAATCACCGTCACCCATAACAGCAAGAACCTTGAGTTTCGGGTTGGCCATCTTGGCCCCTGTGCCAAAGGCAAGAGCGCGGCCATGGGTTGTATGAAGAGTGTTGAAATCCACATAAACAGGCATCCTGCTTGTGCATCCGATTCCAGAGACCATCAGAATCTCGTCCAGTTCCCAGCCAAGGCTGTCAATAGCTCTGATTATTGAACCCATGACAATTCCTATGCCGCATCCGGGACACCACACATGCGGGAATTTCTTTTTCGACCGCAGGTACTTGTATGAGTAAGGAAGACGGGCTGGCATTACATCACCTCCAGTACCGCAGCGACCAGCTGCTCAGGTGTAATCTCGTAACCATCGTACCTCTGCAGAGGAACAACTCTCACGCTGTCGGAAGTTAGCCTCTCTACCTCGTGTATCATCTGCCCCTGATTCAGCTCTGGAACAATGATTACGTTTTTAGAGTCGAGTAATTCCTTAACTGTTCTGTCAGGGAAAGGCCAGATAGTTACAGGTCGGAAAATTCCCACCTTTTTCCTCTGCCTGGCAAGTATTTTCTGTGCGGCAAGAGCGCTTCTGTAAACAGAGCCATAACAGAATATTACTATGTCACTCTCATCCACACCGTGAATCATGTTGTTTTCAAGAGCATCGAGACGCCTTGTTATCTTCTGCTTTAACCTGTTCATTTTGGAGATAACCTCATCCACTTTCCTCGTAGGGAAACCGTGGGTATCATGGGTAAGGCCTGTAACATGGAACCTGTATCCCGACCCGAAGTGTGCCATTGGTGACACTCCTGTAGCGGAGGTATGGTAGTGTTCGTACCATTCCAGAGGAACATCCGGAGAAGATGGAGGTGCCACACAGATTTCGCCCTCGGCAGGGAAAGTAAGCTTCTCCCTCATGTGACCGATAACCTCGTCAGGCATAAGAATTACCGGTGTGCGAAATTCCTCTGCGAGATTAAATGCCTCTATGGTAAGGCTGAAACACTCAGCGACATCTGAAGGTGCCAGAACAATAGCCGGATGATCTCCGTGTGTTCCCCACCTTGCCTGCATAACATCACCCTGAGCAACCTGGGTTGGAAGCCCTGTTGAGGGCCCGCCACGCATAACATTTACAAGAACCAGCGGAACCTCTGTCATACAAGCGTATCCCAGCCCCTCCTGCATCAAACTGAAGCCCGGGCCGCTGGTAGCGGTCATTGATCTTCCACCTGCGAGGCTGCCTCCGATAATTGCGCTGATACTGGCAATTTCATCTTCCATCTGTATCCATTTTTTGCCGATCAGCGGCATTTCGCGGGCAAGAATCTCTGCCACTTCGGTTGACGGGGTAATGGGATATCCGGCAAAAAAGTCGATCCCGGCAGCAAGGGCACCGAGAGCTACAGCTTCGTTACCCTGTACAAGTTTTGTTTCTCCCCAGGGAACTCCACTCATTTCTCACCACCGTCCTTGTTTTTACTCTCCTTGATACCGTCTCCGCTAACGTAGACCGCAAATTCCGGACATCTGCGGGCACACAGTGCACATTCTATGCACCTTTCCGGGTGCACAACATGGGCTTTCTGATCTTTGCCCATTTCAAGTACCTGTTTTGGACAGAATGCAACGCAGATTCCGCAGCCCTTGCACCATTCGGGGAAAATGTGAACCGCTGGCGCCTTCTCATCCTCCGTCTTACAATGTTCTTCTACTGTCTGCCCCTTGATGGGTCTTTCAGACATTGAACAATACCTCCAGATGATGCACAGAAAGGCAAGACCCGTATGGGACCTGCCCTCCTGTGCGCTTGTCACTACATGCGAACTATTTCTGCTACACGGTAAAAGGTTTCAGAACTTCACCAAGATCCGGCTTTCCGATCTCCTGAAGATCATAAGTAACCTTAACTGTGGGTTTGTTAATCTTAATAATACGGGAAAGATCTATTGGAGTACCTATAACCACTGCATCACAGTCAATTGCGTTAATGGTATCTTCAAGATCCTTGATCTGTGCATCTCCGTAGCCCATTGCAGGAAGAATTGCAGTTTCTTCCACACCTGGGTAATACTTATCGAAGGTAGCTCTTATAGTACCAACAGCAGCCGGTATTGGGTTAGCAAACTCTGCGGCACCGTACTTCTCGGCTGCCACGTAACCTGCACCGTATTCCATCTCACCGTGGGTAAGCGTGGGACCATCTTCAACAACAAGAACCTTTTTGCCGTTAACAAGTTCCGGCTTATCAACAGAAACAGGGCTGGCGCCGTCGATAATACGGGCTGTAGGGTTAACTCTGCGGATATTCTTTCTTACTTCTTCAACATCCTCGGGGTACGCGCTGTCTATCTTGTTGATCACAACAACATCAGCAAGCCTGAGGTTGATCTGACCGGGATAGTAGCTTACTTCGTGCCCGGGTCTGTGAGGGTCAACAACGGTGATGGTGAGGTCGGGAGCGTAGAAGGATGTATCGTTGTTTCCACCGTCCCAGAGAATAATGTCAGCCTCTTTCTCGGCTTCACGAAGTATGGCTTCGTAGTCTACTCCCGAATAGATAATGTTGCCGCGGGAAATGTGAGGCTCGTACTCTTCCATCTCTTCAATGGTGCATTCGTGCTTCTTGAGGTCTTCGATGGTTTCAAAACGCTGTACACGCTGCTTTACCAGATCTCCGTAAGGCATCGGGTGGCGAATCGCAACAACCTTTTTGCCTGCTGCCTTGAGTTCCTCTACAACACGGCGGGTTGTCTGACTTTTGCCGCAACCTGTACGAACAGCTGTGATTGCAACAACAGGTTTTGTGCTCTTGATCATGGTGCGTTGTGCACCTATCATCACGAAATCGGCTCCTGCTGCATTAACACGGCTGGCAAGGGCCATCACGGTGCTGTCTGGAAGATCACTGTAAGACATTACGCAAAGCTCTATTTTCTCTCCGCTGATAATGTTTTCGAGTTCGCTCTCGTCCAGTATCTTGATACCTTCAGGATAGAACTCCCCGGCCAGCTCGGCTGGGTACTTTCTTCCGTCAATATCAGGAATCTGAGTTGCTGTAAAAGCCACAACTTCGTAACTGTTATCTTTGCGATACAGTGTGTTGAAATTGTGGAAATCGCGCCCGGCGGCGCCTAAGATAAGGGTTCTCTTTCTGCTCATACTGAGTCGTCCTTTCCGCAAGTTAAACTAGCTCTTGCGGAAGAGCAACAGCGAACCGTCCGGTTCGGCCTCTTCCACTTCAGTGGACCCCAGACTCTGTCTGGTTGGCATCAAATCTCACGCTTCAGACTGGAAATGTCAATGGTTACAGGTGCTGCAAATATTTTCTCCTGTTTGCAGTTAACTTCTGCCCTCAAGAAGAACGCACAGCCCGGCTCCGCCTAGAAAACCGGTAAACAGTCGCATGATATTGGTACTCTCGTACAGGCCTATGAACTGAAGTGATCCGTCCAGCGCCATGGGAAGAATAAGCAGCAGCCCTGTAAAAACTGATCCAGGCAGTTTTTTAAAGAACATCAGAGCAGAAGAGAGCATTACTCCGATCCAGAAAAAAGTACATCTGGCACACAGACCGGGAGCCCAATCGAATGATCGGCTGGGCAACCTGTGGCATGTAAGTGACAGAAGAGGT
>CAZRXU010000007.1:0-51381 GCA_964604135.1 uncultured bacterium
TCCTTGAAACCGCAGAGCTGGAAGACGCTGAGTTCGACGAAGCTTTTGACAGAGAACTTCGGTATGAGCTGGCACGAACTGTGAAGAAAGTTACACAGGATATAGACAGTTTTCAGTTCAACACAGGTGTTGCGGCAATGATGGAATTTCTTAATTTCCTGTCTGTAAACAGAGGCAGTGCATCCTCTGCAAAAGCTACATGGAGGAAAGCTCAGAGAGAGTTTCTTTCCATACTTGCTCCTGTGGCTCCTTTTGTTTCCGAGGAGTTGTGGCATGCTCTGGGGTTCCCGGGGGAAACAGTGCACAAGCAGCCATGGCCTCAGTGGAACGAACAGGATCTGGTAAAAGACACAGTTGAGATAGTGGTTCAGATAAAGGGAAAAATACGGGATCGCATATCTGTTCCGGCAGGTGCTTCAAAACAGCAGATCGAAGAGATTGCGCTGGGCAGAGACAAGATAAAGAAATACCTGAACGGAGCAGTTCCACGGAGAGTAATAGTTGTTCCCGGCAGACTGGTTAACATCATATGATAGGAGAATCATGGCAAAGCAGTACGATGCCCAACCGGCAATGAACATCGAGACAGACAGAGTTTACAAAGTAAATATTGAGACAGACAAAGGAACGATAAGCCTTGATCTGTTTCCTGAATATGCACCTTTAACGGTAAACAACTTTGTGACGCTGGCAAAAGACGGTTTTTACGACGGTGTAACCTTTCATCGTGTAATCAGCAATTTTATGATACAGGGCGGAGATCCAACTGGAACCGGTATGGGCGGTCCAGGTTACAATTTTAAAGACGAGTTTTCCGACAACCCTCTTACGCACGAAACCGGTTCCCTATCCATGGCCAATGCCGGGCCTGGCACAAATGGAAGCCAATTCTTTATCACACACAGCCCCCAGCCTCATCTTAATGGGAAGCACACGGTGTTCGGAAAGGTAACTTCCGGGCAGGATGTAGTGGACAGAATTGCCCAGGGTGATGTGATGCTTAAGGTTACAGTAGAAAAGTAGTTTCTGGCAGTATCCGGCAGGGGAGGGTGTACATCCCTTCCCTGTTGTTTTTTGCAGGTAATTGCAGGTTACTCCTGAAGAACAGGGGGGGCTATGCTTGCATTCACTCGCAGTGTTGGTCTTGTCGGAATAAGTGCTTTTCAAGTAGATGTTGAGGTAGATTTAACAAGGGGTCTTCCAACATTCACCATAGTCGGTCTTCCAGACAGTGCTGTAAAAGAATCCCGCGAAAGGGTTCAGGCTGCAATCGGTAACACGGGTTTTTCCCTCCCTTCAAAGAAGCTAACAATTAACCTGGCTCCAGCAGGTCGAAAAAAGGAAGGGGCTGCCTTCGATCTTCCTATTGCCGTTGGGCTTCTGGCAGCTTCAGGCTTTGTTTCCAGGGAAAGGGCTGCCAGATACGCCTACCTTGCCGAGCTTGCTCTTGATGGCTCTCTCCGCCCTGTAAAGGGTGTACTGCCAATGGCCGCAGGGTTGAACGGGCAGGGTATCGATGGCTTTATTGTTCCGGCGGCAAATGCAGGCGAGGCGGTAATAGCTTCTCCTGTTCCGGTTTACCCGGCAGACAATCTCGAGCAGGTATCTCTTTTCCTTCAGGGCTTAAATAATCTTAAGGAATCCGCCGAGGCAGAAACACTCGGCAGCTCACAACCGGCAATCGCTGATTTTTCAGAAGTACGGGGGCAGCAGCAGGCTAAACGGGCACTGGAAATAGCCGCAGCCGGCGGTCACAATGTTCTTATGATAGGCCCGCCGGGTTCCGGTAAAACCATGCTCTCCGCCCGTCTTCCCGGTATTCTTCCCCCTATGTCCCGCGAGGAAGCGGTTGAAACAACCAAGGTTTACAGTGTTGCAGGTCTTTTACCAGAGGGTCAGGCTCTTATTACCCGTCGTCCGTTCCGTGCCCCCCATCACACGGTATCCACACCTGGTCTCGCCGGCGGCGGCACGAATCCCCGTCCCGGCGAGGTGAGCCTGGCCCACAACGGAGTTCTTTTTCTTGATGAGTTTCCGGAGTTCAAAAGAGGGGCTCTTGAGGTAATGCGTCAGCCAATGGAATCCGGCAAGGTTGTTATTTCCAGAGCTGCAGCCAGTGTAGAGCTGCCGGCACGGTTCATGCTTGTGGCAGCAATGAATCCGTGCCCATGCGGTTACCTTACCCATCCCACAAAAGCCTGCAACTGCACGGCTTCGCAGGTTCAGCGCTATCTGGGCAGAATCTCCGGCCCTCTTCTCGACAGAATAGACATACATCTGGAAGTTCTCCCAGTGCCTCGTAGCGAGCTTAGCGATCCCGTTTCCTCCGGGGAAACCAGTGCGGTTATCCGAAACAGGGTTGTAGAGGCAAGAAAAGTGCAGACGCAGCGATTTAAGTCCAGCCCAGGTGTACACTGCAATGCCCACATGACCAGTACCCTTACCAGAAGGTACTGTGTACTGAATTCTGCAGCAAGAAAGCTTCTTGATACAGCAGCAGCCAGGTTCGGGCTATCCGCCAGAGGCTATTACAGAACTCTCCGTGTGGCCAGAACCATCGCCGATCTCCAGGGCGAGGAAACAGTACAAAGCAGCCACATAGCCGAGGCCGTTCAGTACCGCGCACTAGAGAAAGACTACTGGGTATAAGTCACCATACAGAAACCAACTTCCTGGCACGGCTTGGTAATCTTGGTGAAGCGCTCTGACATCTAGCAGGAGTAATCATTTTTACCCGAAATATTAAGAGCCTGGCAGAATGCTGGTCGTAGCCAGGCTGAGACAGCAGAGCGGATGGGAACCAAAGCTTCAGCAGTGACAAGAGTGGAACCTTTATTTAGCAGCGGCAAGCATTCACCACCGCTTTCTACACTGAAGAAATATGCCAATGCCTTTAACTATCACCTGGAAATCAAGCTTGTAGCAAATAGTTAAGCAACTGTCGCTCAATATTCTTTTGCTCGGATTATTAAGAGGATTATCTGCGCCTGAACAGGTCTCGGGAACGCTCTGAATAACCAGAACAGTACTTACCAGCCAGGAAAGCTGCTGTTGCTTCTGGTTGATTTAGTTGCTGGTGTTTTTTCCATTACAAATCCATGCCCATAAGATCGAATCCAATCACAGTCCAGGCCCCAACCGAAGTGTTTTCCTTTATTGCCGGCAACCACCTGCTATTTCTAGCCGACGACACAGCCGCAGAATCAATAATTTCAACGCCACAACTATTCATCAAGAAAACATTGTCTGCAACAGTACCATCATTTTTCACATACACCCATACAAAAGGCCTGTAGGAATATCCATCGTATATAGGCTCTTGCAACATCTTCATTGAGCAAAGTCCTGGTAGTTCGATGCAAATGGCAGTTGTATCTACAGACATATATCTTGGTGGGCCTGTTTCAGTACTTTTTTGTTTTTCGTGAGAATTCTCAGAGTTTACTGAAATCCTGGAAAGAAAGAGCAAGGAGTCTTCCATTTGTATGTCAATAAATTCAAGTGTAAAAATTCTTTCTCCCAATACAATTCGATTAGAAGATATTTCCTGGTTCCAATATCTTATTCCCCGATAAATACTTTCTTGTTGAACACTTTCCTGTTCAAGGTATGAAAATACGAGGGATACATTTTTTGAAGCATTGCAATACACTTCTGGATATTCGCCTGAGGTTAACTCAAATAGCATTAGATTTCCTAGCAACTCTTCAACTTTAGTCAAATCCATCCCTGTTTGAATACCATTCACGCCGTGGTATCTGGGAGAATAAACCCTGATAAATGAGATATCTGCTAAATCAATATCCCCTTCAAGAACTTCTTCGGAAAACTTACCGGAAAAATACACTCCCATATCCCACACTATGTCCAATTGCGGTTTCCCATCATCAAGAATACTAGTGACCGGATATTTCCATCCAATAACTGGGGATACCCAGGTGTCACGTATCTCATAATGAGCATATAGATTGGATATACCCTGGCGATCAGTAAATAAATTGATAGAGCCAACTGCATAGCCAGGCAAAATAAGGACATGACGATTATCATGCATTTCTAGCCTTGATTGGTCTAGCCTTGATTGGCAACTGGTAACAATAAAGGCACAGACGGCAAGTGCAGAATACAAATTGTATTTTCTCATTTTCCAGTATCTCCCGACAACGATAACGGAATCGAACTCACCTGTTGGTCGACTTGCCCAGGGCACCTATTGTGCAAGACCACCTGGTTGACTACGTTCAGTACACCATAACTAGACCGGATGCAGCGAGTGATTATATGGCGTTCCCCTGCACACCTATAGCTCAGAATCTGCCTGCCCTTTTCCAACAACAAACTTGCCCGTAAAATATCTCTTCCGGATTTGCCCAACATCCTCACTCCAGTGTTCAAACCCAAAATTCTTGATTCGGCAGAGATTGTAGACTTTCATGTTATGTGGATACATTGAAGCGCCGTCAGCTGTAGGTGCGAGAAAAGCACACGGGAAATCATCGCAATCACAGCAAAACTCCACGCCCTTGGCTTTCGCGCAATCTAAAGTTACACATCCCTCTGGCAGGAAATGGTAATGCTTCCCATCCTGTTGACGGCACCCCTTACAAGGGACATTATCCTTTGAAACACCCATTTTCTCATGGATCCATTCAGCCAGATCGTTAGTTAAATTGTCCACATAAATATCGCAATTGAAGCAGTCCAGGCCACATGGTGCCGTTAAAGCTTTCTTGTCTACCATAGTTTCTCCTTTTGGTAAACCAGGACTGTCGGTTACCCGACAGCCCCTCAGATATCCCTGCGTGCAATACTATCGCACAAGGCTCCTCGGTGTTATTCGCTCCGTACAAAATCAGCTAAAGCATCCAACTATTCGGGGCTCGGGTATCTGAAAATGCTTCAGCATCTCGCTGAACCCGCTCCAGTTGCAACTCTTGCGCTGACTTCGCCGGCTTAACCACTCGAACACTATCCTGCATACCTTAAGGTAGTATACCTTCAACATATGGCTGTTGCCAGAGACACCGTAATAATTCCAGTGTCCAAGCAGCTTCTGTCGCAGTTTCTTCATTATGACTGGGGTTCTGTACCTGTTCTGTTCATCGGTTCCGCCACAGGCGCAGCACTCGATACGGGCTGCTGGTTAGGCTTCGCCCGATAAAGACTTACTGCTTCTTTCCGATAGCTCATTCTATAAGAATCACCAAGCTCAGCTTGGTGCACTGCATCCAGCGTAACCAGCGACACGAACCTGTGCCTCAGTGGCGGGAAATCGGTAATTCATCACATGCATACCTTTGCGGAGCGGCGGGAGATGCTGTGGGTTGTGAAGTTTGCCGGTGTAGGTAGAAGAGTGGGTGTGCATGCACTCAGACACAGCTTTTCAACCCTTCTGATGATCTTGGGCGTTGACCTGTGCGAGATACAGAAGTTGCAGGAGCACAAGAACCTGGAGGCAGCGAGGCTTAACATTAACATTGCAAAAAGTTACCGGGAGCTGTGAAAAGCCCTTTAGACAGGCTTTAATGGGTTTAGGTTGTGGGTATGAGAATCTGGGGCGGGGAATTGGCTGTTTACTTTTTTTCAGGGTACATTCCTTTGTTTTAAGTATGATATTGCGGTAGCAACTTTGTATTTTATACATCGGGAATAGGAGGTGCAATGCCGTATTTCAGCGTGCTTACAGTAAGTGACAGTTGCAGCAGGGGAGCCAGAGAAGATGGCAGTGGTTCTGCGATTATCCGCCTTATGGAGGAGGCTGGTTATACCAGGGTAGATTACAGGATAACTGAAGACGGGGTCGAGCCAGTGTCTCATTTCATTAGAGAGATGTGTACACAGGATGTTGACCTTCTGCTCACGACCGGCGGAACCGGTTTCAGCCCCCGCGACTTCACCCCTGAAGCTACAGACCAAGCCTGCAGCAGAAAGGTTCCAGGCATTCCCGAGATGCTCAGATACCGTTCAAGTAAAAAGGTGAAGTCTGCGTGGCTCAGCCGGGGAACTGCCGGGATCAGAGGAAACACCCTTGTTGTTAACCTTCCAGGCAGTGTGAAAGCTGTTACTGAGTGTGTTGAGTTTCTTCTTCCTGTACTTCCCCATGCTCTGGAAGTTCTGCACGGCTCTGTAGACCGCTGCGGAGGTTGATTGCAGCTGTGTCTTGACAGGTGTTGCTTCGTTTGTTAGACTGTTTCGTGAAACCTTGAGTTCCGTGCGTCTGTATTCAGCAAAGGTGAGTGTTATGAGGGCATGTTGTTTTTTGCTGCTGGTCTGTGGTGTGGCTCTGTGTGAAGTGGTTCAGTTGGATGCCACCCAGGATGCCATGATATGGGAGGCGAATCCCGGGTTAAACTACGGTAATTCTTTTATTTCTTCGTCTTATGAATCTGGATGGGCTCCATCTCTGATTCAGTTCGATGTTTCTTCGTATGCAGGGGTAACGCTTAACAGTGCAACACTCGAAATGTACTGTTACTCTACATTTACTGTTCCTGACACCGTGAATGTAGTTTACAGGCTTACTTCCGCGTGGAGTGAGGGAAATGTGTGCTGGAGCAACGCCCCTGATCCGGATTCCACTCTGTCGGCTACATTTCCCAAACCACCTGCCAACTCCTGGATATCATGCGACGTTACGGCACTGGTGGAAACATGGCTGAACGGCAGTTTTACCAACAATGGTTTAGTTTTTGGCAGGGTGAACCCTGGAAATGGTGGTGTGGATATACGAAGCAGGGAGTTCGGCAACCAGACATACCGCCCCAGGCTGGTGCTTGACTTTGTTCCGTTGTCTCTTGAGAGTGCTACTTTCGGCTGTATAAAAGCAACATTCTGACCGCGACAGGTCTTTGATCCGTACAGGTTTACCCTATGTCACGAAACCGCCGGTTTATTCATTTGTAAAAGTGCGAAAGTCGTTGCATGATTGTTGTTCGTGGTACATGTTACACACAAGACCGGGAGTATATGAAGGGTCTGTTTTGTGTGCTTTTCTGGCGAGGGGTTGTTGACTTGTTTGGTGGTGTGACTTGACAGAGGTACTTGTTTGCTGTCTTCTGATCGCTGTGGCGATGCTGGTGCTGACGGTGGGGCTTCTTGTTGTACCTGTCACACCGTCTGAGTTGTCTTTGTGGCATCGACTTCGGATAGGTTCTGTGCGGAGATGGATTACGAAGAGGAGGAATGAAAATGAGCCTCTTCATCCAGAGTTGACCCTGAAAACGGCAAAGGTCAACTTGAAGTGGCACATTATGATGACAGGTCTGTTCTGTATGCAGCTGGCATGGGCAGTGTTATCCAGTGGTGTCTGGTGGCGTCCACTTGTGTTTTTCGTGTTTGTTTTTTCCCTTGGTTACTTTGTCGGCAGTGTAGTGCAGCGTCAGAAGATTGCTATTCTGGTTCTTCGCAGGCGGCGCAGTACTATTGGATCTGTCAACTGACACTACTTCCCGTATGGGGTATGGTTGTGGAACACAGAATAGTATTCGTTGCTGTTGTGAAGCCGGCCGGTAGGGGCGGTTTTCCGGCTGATGTTGTCTGTGTGCGGTTTGTGCAGGAGCATAAAGAAAGGGATGTAAATGCGAGTATGTATAATTATTGTTGCTGTGTGTGCTGTTTCCTACGGCGACCCAGCAGTGTTTCGTCACGATGATACTGTAAACATGGGATACATCGGAGTGATTAAAGAACAACCGATGTACTACGAGCACCGCTGTGTTTTTGAAGGATGGGGAGAATACTCCAATCTCGTTCTGACCTGCAGAGACACTGTGCTCACAGGCGGATTGGATGTTTCAGTGTGCATTGAAGACGATCTGTGGTATATCGATGATATAACAGGCAGTGGTGAACTGTCACCGGAGGAGAGTTCCGCAGCAGATGAAATCTGCATTGTTTACTGCGGCTTTGGTGAACCTCAGCTTCAGAGTATGACTCTTACAGGTGATACACTGAAGATGGACATCAGCTATACACCACGCGGCAGTTCCGGTGAAACTATTCATGGCGTGTGGTTGTGGAACAGCGGAGAGTTTTCACTGCTCGGGGCATCGGAATCAGGTGATTTCTGACAGAATAAATCTTTGCAGGCTTAGTTGCCCCTGCTCACGGAGAGTTCCACAGAAATCCAGGAGTTATCGGTTTTAACTCCGCTGTGATTGCCTGTGTTGTCGGTGAATGAAACCCCGCCTGAACTGCGGAGTTCAAGCCAGTTTTCAGGGTACCATCCAAGGTCAAGTTCCAGCTCTGTTGTACTTTCCACCACGCCTGAAGGAAAAGCGCCTTCTGCCTGAACAGAGTCGGGCCAGCCTTCGTAAACACTGCCTTCTCCGTGCCTGGTGTAGCTGCCTTTCAGCTGTGCTGTGATGCTGTTTAACCCGATGTACGAGACTGAGCCTGTTACTCTGTCAGCATCAGGCCCCAGCTGTGAACCAATTATTCTGCCGTCGTGCATGTAGAAGTTGTTGATTTTTCTCTGGCTGTACACATACCGCTGTACTGCGGTGTACTCGGCAACAGCTCCGATTCCGCAGCCTGGTGCGAAGAAGTCTGCGCCGATTGTGCAGCCCAGCTTGTTTGGTACATCGTTTGTGTTCTCATACTGAATGTCGTCTATCAAAAACTCGCCGTACACAGCCAGCCCGTGCAGGGGTTGCCATGTGGCATCAACACACATGAAGGCATTGTCATCTACTCTTTCGTTCCACTGCACAGGATACCACGGAATAAACAGATTCGCATAGGCAAGATCAATTCCGTCTGCTGTGTAAAGAATTGACTCGGAAAGACCTATCCTCAGCTTTTCGTATGGCATGATATCCAGTCTATGAGCAGAAAGCCATGTTGAAGAGTCAGAGTTTATGGTGCTTGTAAAGCCGGTGAAACGCACTTTTTCACCCAGCTGAAGATTCATCTTAACCATGTCCATCGCGGGAGCTTCTGCAGAAATCATTAGTTGAGTGAAACGCCCTGGACCCCATCGTACAGGCATTCTGCCCATTGCCGCTTTGAGAGGTCCGGTTTCCGCCTGGATGAAACCCCAGTCGATATACAGATGCCTGCCGTGTTCAAGACCGAAGTGAAAAGGAGCGAATCCGGACGGAGGATTTCCGTCGCTGCCGGTCCACAGCGATGTTCTCTGGGAAATGGAAAACCAGCTCAGGGGTTTGGAGAAAACTTCAAATGTCAAACCGCCTCTAGAGACAAATTCGGAGTTACTTTCCGCCTGTCCGGTGGCGGAAGCCTGCCATCCGATAATTCCGCTGTGTGTTGAAGGAGGCGTGGAGCGATCCTGCAGGAGCTGCCACAGCCACATCGAGCGGGAACCGGGTTCAACGGTTACAGTGTGGGTATTGGGCAATTCGCCTGGCAGAAGCAGCCCTGTGGCTTCCGAATGATAGAGCCACAGATTCAGCGGGCTTTCAAGTGGAAGGGAGGCGCCTGCCAGGGAAACTGCAGCAAGGCAGAGCAGAACCGCTTTTGTCATAAGAGTTAGTTCCTTTCCATAAAGAATACAGTTTCAACATGGTCGGTGTGGGGAAACATGTCCACAGGAGTAACCTGCCGGATTGTATAGCGTTGTTCGGTGAAAATAGCAATATCTCTGGATGCTGTGAAGGGGTTGCAGCTTACGTAAACAACTCTTTCGGGATTAAGATCTTTTATCTGATTCGAGGCTTCAATACCCATACCTGACCTGGGCGGGTCTGCAATAATTGTACTAAAACTCGTTGCGTTCCTGAGCGCTGTTTTGAGGAAGGAGCCGGCTTTTGCATTGACCACACGAATTCTGTCAGATGGAATGCTGTTCAGCTCGCATGCCGCGCGGCAGCCCTCTGAAGCTTCCCGGTTCATTTCAACAGAGGTTACCAGGTGCCCGGATGCTGCAAGCGGTACGCCGAAGGTTCCCGTTCCGCCGTAGAGGTCAAGAACTCTGCCGCTGCTTTCCGGAACAAGGCTTGTTACCGTATTAACAAGTTTTTCAGCAGCCAGGGTGTTTACCTGAAAAAATCCCCCTGGTTGAATTGTAAAGGTGAACCTGCCGATTTTCTCAAACATTTTACCTGGCTTCAGATGCTGCCACGATTTCTTTCTTCTGATAACAACAGCGGGCCAGCCTGCCGGAGGTCTGTTCTGAAAGGTACCGGTGAGTTCCACAATTGCGGTGTCTGTGTTTGAACCTCCTCGTACAGAAACTCTGGTAATGCCGCTGGGGATGCCGCCTTCTACTAAAGCACTCAGGGCATTCCGAGAGGTTTCATTCATAAGAGGGCAGTGATCAACCGGAACCGGATTTCCCCTGAACGCATGAAGTGTTAGTTTCCCGTGCACAACATCAAAGGTCACTCTGTTTCTGTATCCTCTGGTTTCAGGTGATTGAACGGTATTGTTCGGAGCAGGTGCTTCCAGGTTTCTTATGGCTTTTTCAACCCACCTTCTCTTCCACACCAGCTGCTCGCTGTATTCAAGGTGTTGAAGAGAACACCCGCCGCAAATTCCGTAGTACCTGCAGAAAGGCATCACCCGGTGGGGAGACGGCTTTTCCACAGAGGCAAGATCTGCTTCTGTGTAGTTTTTCCTGTTTCTGGGGTTTTTTACTGTTACCTGCTCGCCGGGCAGTGCTCCTCTTACAAAAACAGCAGGTGAATCCGCCGGTCTTGCAATGCCGCCGACACGGTTTCCCAGGCTTTCTATAACTATGCTGTCAAGAGTTTTCAAAGTTTCCCATTCTGTTCAGAAGCTCGCGGGAGACCGAATCGTATCTGTCGCTCTCGATTGCTTCCCGCAGCTGCTCCATAAGTCTGGCAAAGTACCGGAGATTGTGGAGTGTGGCATAGATAGGGGCAAGCCACTCTTTTGCCTTGAACAGATGGTGCATGTAGGCGCGGGTATGGTTTCTGCATACATAGCAGTCACAGTCTTCCTGTACCGGACAAAAATCATCTCTGTGTTTTGCGTTGCGTATGTTCAGCCTGCCGTCGGGGATGAAGAAACAGGCCCCTCTGGCATTTCTTGTCGGAACAACGCAGTCGAACATATCCACACCCATTCCCACAAAGTCTATGAGGTCTTTGGGCTTGCCAACTCCCATGAGGTACCTGGGCTTGTTTTTGGGAAGCCTGTCGATACAGCTCTTTACTGCAAGCTCCATCATTGGTCTTTCCTCACCAACAGCTACCCCGCCTATGGCGTATCCGTCGAAGTCAAGCCCTACCAGCTGATCTGCGCAGTACTCCCGCAGCCTGGGAAAGCCGCCGCCCTGAACTATGCCGAACATCGCTTGCCCGTTTTCGGGATGGATTTTTCTGGCTCTTTCCGCCCAGCGCAGTGTAAGTTCCACAGAATCCTGTGTTCTGGCTTCTTCACTGGGCTGCTCTAGGCATTCATCCAGAACCATCATTACATCGCTTCCAAAAACAGTCTGAGCATGTATCACATTCTCCGGTGTAAGAATATGCCTGCTGCCGTCGATGTGCGACTGGAAGTTGTAACCCTCTTCGGTTACCTTTCTCAGCGCGGCAAGGCTGAAGAGCTGGAACCCTCCGCTGTCTGTAAGGATGTTGCCTTTCCAGTTCATGAACGAGTGCAGGCCGCCGGCGTTGCCGATAACTTCTAGCCCCGGGCGCAGGTAAAGGTGGTAGGTGTTGCCCAGAATCATTGTATAGCCGTCTGCTTCAAGGTCTGAGTTTCTTACGGTTTTTACCGTAGCCTGGGTTCCAACCGGCATAAAAGCAGGTGTTTCCACTGTGCCGTGTGCAAGGCTCAGTGTGCCCAGGCGGGCTTTTCCGCTGGTTCCTCTAAGGTTGAACGAGGGTGTCCGGCTCAACGGTTTCCTCCTCTGTTTCCTGAGTTACTTCAGGCTCCGGTTCGGGAGCAACCGCAGAGGTGTCGGGCTCCTCCGGTTCGGGAGCAACCGCAGAGGTGTCGGACTCCTCCGGTTCGGGAGTAACAGCAGAGGTGTCCGGTTCTTCCGGCTCGGGGGTAACAGCAGAAGTATCAGCTACCTCCGGCTGTGGAGTAATTGCAGCGGTGTCGGGTTCCTCAGTCACGGGAGTTATCTGCAGCGAGTCCCGAACAGTTTCCGCCAGGGTGTCGGGAACCTGATGTACAGTGTCTGCCGAAATTGCAGGTAAACTGTCTTCTGCTGCGATTGACACTGTGGTGTCCGGCTGAATTTCCAGAGAATCCGCTGAAGTAGAGTCGGCTAGTGTTGAATCCGCCTCGGTTGAATCCGGCTTAGCTGCGGCAACAAGCCCAACCGGGGCATCTGCGTACAAACCCATGGAAGAGTCTTCAGGAAGAGGTTCAAGCTGGCTGAAGGTAAATGAAGTGGTATCTGACAGAAGCAGAATCGCGTGTGTGGAATCTATTCCCCTTATTACTGAGAGCTCATTCATGAGATCCTGCTGCATGCTGTTTCTGTAGTAAAGGCTTGCAAGCCTTACATGGTATTCAAGCTCTTCAGGATGCAGAGCTGTGAGTTCCAGGTAATGGGTAAGCAGTTCCTGCTCTTCCGACGAAAGCTCGTACGGAATTTCAGTAGATTGCAGTGATATCACAGAAGGCGCAGAGTGAAGAAGCAGAAAAGCTGTAGCTGCCGCAATCAGAGGAACTGCTATAAGTGTCCAGAGCCGTAACCCAGTTTTTTTTACTATGCCCCTGATAACAGATCTGGGCCTGGGATCAAGCCCCCGGTTTACCGCAGTCAGCCGGATTCCTGTGATGAGCTCGGGAATGGAAGCCGTACCGAAGAGCAGTGTTACATACCCGATAAGCAGTGCCGGGAAAAGAAGCACGGTAAGAAGAATTCTGAAGTACACCGACAGCCTTGAAACATCTTTTGCCCCGTTTATCGGATGCTGTTCCAGCTCCAGAGAAACCAGCGGGCTGCCCTCGCCGGACAGTTCCATGGAGGCGAGAAAGTTAATGGCTATCAGAGCGGCAGGAAGCATAGAGAACATCCACAGCCTGGTAAGCGGAAGAAACAGTGCCCCGGCAAGAGCTGCCCATGCAACTGTAAAAAGTGTTTCCTGCAGTGCCAGAGTCAGCACCTTTCCTTTTTCCGCAGGTCTTTGTGTCAGGTAAGACAAATCTACTCCTCAGATAATCAGCATGGCATCGCCATAGCTGTAAAACATGAAATTACTGTCAATTGCTTTTCTGTACGCGTTCATAATCAGATCAAGACCGGCAAAACTGCCTACCAGTGAAACAAGAGAACTACCAGGAAGATGGAAATTGGTTAGCAGAACGTCAACATTCCTGAACCGGTAAGGCGGGTGTATGAATATGGATGTACTTCCGGACAGTTTTCCAGTGGAATTGATATCTATGGATTCAAGGGTTCTTGTAACAGTTGTGCCAGCAGCAACAATTCTTCCGCCTCTTTGCCTGCACGAACGCAGAGATTCAAGGGTTTCAGCGGAAACACTGTATCGCTCTTCCTCCATGGTATTTTCCGCAAGCAGCTCCCGGCGGAGGGGCTGAAAGGTGCCAGGCCCCACATGAAGAGTGAGACGGTTGATGGATGTGCCGGCATTTTCTATGCTTTGAAGCAGCTCCGGAGTGAAGTGAAGCCCGGCGGTGGGTGCGGCAACAGCACCGTTATTCTGCGCAAAAACAGTTTGATATCGAATGCTGTCAAGTTCATCCGGGGCTCTTTTTATGTATGGCGGAATGGGAACGGTACCGGCTTTGTCAATTAGCTCGGGGGTGTTTTTCTCAGATGAGAACTCAACAACTGCCCTTCCCTTTCCCAGCTCTTGTGTAACAGTTGCCTGCAGACCGTTGTTAAACAGGAACACACGACCTGTGCGGCACTGCCTTCCCGGCCGTACCATTGTTTTCCACACAAGGGGAGAAAGCTCCTGCAGCAGAAGAAACTCAACGGTACCTCCTGTGGATTCTCTTTTGCCGGACAGCCTTGCCCGTATAACTCTGGTATCGTTAAGAACAAGGGCGTCCTCCGGTTTGATGAATTCCTTTATTTTGCTGAATTCTTCTTCATGGAATGACCTTTCTTTCCTGTTTACAACCATCAGCCTGCATGTTCCCCTAACTTTCGGGGGGCGCTGGGCGATAAGCTCTTCAGGAAGATCGTACATGAGGTCTGATTTGGTCAGCATATATCCTCCGGGTTCGTTAACCGCTTACTTTCAATCTGACAATAATTCTTGTGGATTTTCCCCTGTTGGAAAAGGTGCTGATAGTACCTTCAAGTTCTTCGGTAAGTTTCCACGCAAGGGAGAACGCCATGTTCCTCTTTCCCGGCTGAATGTTTGTAGTGAGGCAATCTGCCGGAACACTTCCACCTTCAGTGTCAAGCTGAAATGACCAGTGATCTTCCATCTGATCAAATGCAAGACTAACCCTTTCACAGTCGATACAATACTCTACAATACACATCAGCAGGGAATAGGCTATCATGCTTACAAAAGCACCATCGGTACAAACCTCTATGTCATTCTTTGGAGGCAGGTAGTTGAGTTTTATTATTTTGGGCATCGAGGTGCTTCTGAATTCATTAAGAACTTTTTCCAGCAGTGGTACAGGATTAATCCATCTGTGTTCGGGAACGCCGTTGTACACAGATATCCTTAGCCACCACAGTGTCCATCTGCTGAAGTAGTTAAGTCTGGTAACAGAGTCTGAAAGGAATTTGGCGTTTTCCAGAACTTCGTCTGAAGTTCCCGGCAGATTTTTTAAAGATTCAAGGCGGCTTCTGGAGGCAGAGTACAGGGCAGTTATGTTGTGAATTATGTATTCCAGTTCCTTCTTTTTCAAAAGGGTTGATTCCCTGCTGCTGTCTCTGCCGAAACTGCTTTCGCTGTTGGTCTCGGGAGAGGTGAACAGTATAGCCATCATTTGAATAAGCTCGGTTTCAACATAGTGAAAAGCTTCAGTTTCAGTGGACGCCAGCAGTATCACCCCGTCTGTTGTGCTTCCCTTGAAAAACGGCACTGCCAGCTCGGATCTGGAGTTGGGGAAAACCGGGGAGAATCTGAGATCGTCTTCAGGAGTTTCAGCAAAGAATGCGGTTTCTCCACGGATACATGTCCACGAAGCAGTGTTCAGAGCTTCAATGTGAAGCTCGGGCAGCATTCCCACAACCCCGGAAGCTCCTATTCCCTTAAGAACAGTTCCGCTGGCGTTAATTTTGAAAATAACAGCTGTTTCCGCTCTGCATCCCCTTGCCAGATCAGACAGAAGACCCTCAAGAGGCTCCGTCTTTTTGAGGTAACTCTCTGCAAGAGCTTTCACCGCTGTGAGAATACGATGACCTGCTCTGAGAGCAAGCCTGGTTTCCCTTTCTGCCAGAATTCTTGCTGCAGCATGAAGAACTGCCAGGCCGAGAGGGCTCAGAGGATTTTCCTCTATTCCCTGGAACACCAGGTGTGAAATGCTGAAACCCGAGTGAATTCTGTGAAGGTATATCTTGTCTTCCCGGAATCCACACAGGCTGGCGGCAAGTTGAACAGGATCCAGCAGACGAATAATATTCCGCGAGTCTCCAACTGTAATTACTTCGCCTTCGTGTACATAAGCTGCTGAAGTCGCACCAAGAAGGTCTGCGGTTGTTTCCAGGATATCTGAAAAGGATTTGCCCTCTTCGGTAAGAAGCCCCATCAGCGCAGGGTGAATAGCTCCTTTATCGTTCCTTACAATGGCACCCTCTGAGCCTGAAGATTCTGTTCTTGCAAAAATCACAAACTGCTCTGTGTCAGGAATAGGTACAACTGATATGTCTGCTGCAAACGCCGAGCCGGTAAGTGAAGGCTGCAGCCTTACAGAAAACCTGGTTGTTGTTGTGTAGCCTCTTTTCCGCTGCTCGTGCCGAAGCTCAATTGTTTTTCTGTGATCGGGGTGTACCAGTTCAAAAAAGCTTGAGCCAGTGGGGTTGGTTCCCCACATCTGCAAACACACTGTTCTGGCAATCTCGTTCATGGATGTGATTATGCCCTTTGAATCTATGGTAAGTGCAGGGCAGAAGCTTTCCTCAAGCAGAATACTCACAAGACTTCTTCTGTTCATGGTTCTGGTGACAACTGCCACCGACGGGATGTTAAGACGGCAGTAGATAAGCCTTCCCGGTGAAGGGAGTTTTCTCATTGAAAGGGTGTAGTTGGATCTGTTGCCTCCCCCGGTGTTGTATCTCACCAGAAAATCCGGTGTGGTTTTCTGTCTAACACACTTGTTTATCGCCGCCTGCACCGCCCCCGACGAAGAACTGTCGAACAGAGAAACAAGGTTCTCTTTGCGTTTGAATACAGAGACAGCTTCCTGGGATATTGCAAGAATTCTACCGCTGGGAGTTGCCAGAACAAATAATTTGTCTCCGGTAGTTTCTGCGAGAAAAGCAGTGAGTTCTTCAGAATCCACAGGCAGCAGACTGATAATTTTGAGCTCGGAAGAAACGAGTGTTGCAGACAGTTTGAAGGTTTTTCCACCGAGCATTGCAGGCCAGTTGCCGTCAGGGGTGTTTTCGATGAGAGAAATCAGTGTTTCCGTCTGCAGATTCATGTCGGCTGCAGCGCCAGCTATCAATTTGGAGCAGCTGGAATTACCTGTGTTTTTGTTCACCAGTATCCAGTGACCGTTAGCAGGCAGTAGTGTGTCAATTCTCTCTTTACTTTGCATATTACCCAATCGCTTTGTTACTCCATGAACTTCCTAAACTTGCAGTATACATACAGTATTCTATATTAGAGAAGTAAATGGCAAGGGAGAGTGCATTTTGAAATATACAGCCTTGTGCAAGTTTGAGTTGTCGGCAACTTCCAGGGAGGAAGCCATTGCCGAACTACTGGGTCTTTTCCCCGTTGGTGAGAGGTCTCAAAACCTTCTTGCCGGAGCCCTTGATATCAGAGAAAAAGTTGGTGCCACAGTTGTTCACAAAACTATTGTTCTGCCACACTGCAGAAGTATTCTTGTCGATAAACTGACTATTGCTGTCGGGAGGTCAAAGGCGGGTATTAGATGGCCCAAGAGTATGATTCATACAGTAATTCTTTTTGTATCGCCGGTCAGGCTAAATGCGCCGCAGGAGCACACCAAGTTTCTCAGCCACATAGCTGGCAGGATCAAGAAATTCGGAGACAAGATCGTTGCAGCAGAAAACCAGGACGAGCTTCTTGACCGGCTGGGTTTCCAGCATGAGGAACTGGAGAGTAGATGAACAAACAGCTTGAGAAATTGATCAGTCTTCACGACCTGGATGTGATGATCGCTGATCTTGACAGGAAAGATATCAGAAAACGTGAAATTGAAATGGGCCTTAACAGCGATGGTGTTCTTGAGGAACTGAAAGAGTTAAGGCAGGAGCTCTGCAAGGGTATAAACAGAAAGTGGCTCGGGCTGTATAATCAGCTCACAAAACACTATGGAAACGCCGTTGTACCGGCCCTCATGGGCAGATGTGCCGGTTGTCTTACACGGTTGCCAACAGCAGTTTGTTCCGACCCCGAGAGAAATATGAAAATACACACCTGTCCCACATGCGGGAGGATAATATACTGGGCCGATTGAGGTCACCTTTCTGGAGGAGTAAATGAATCCAAGAGATGCACGGGAAGCACTTACATTCGATGATGTTCTGATAATGCCAGCCAGCTCGGATGTGCACCCCGGGAAGGTAAGCCTTCACACAGAACTGTGTCGGGATATTGTTCTTAAAATTCCTGTTCTGAGTGCGGCAATGGACACTGTTACAGAAGCCGGAATGGCAATTGCCCTTGCACAGCAGGGTGGAATGGGTGTTATTCACAAGAATTTGTCAATCGAAGAACAGGCCCGCCACGTAAAGTGTGTTAAAAGAGCAGAGAGCGGTGTTATCAATGACCCTGTAACACTGAACGAGTCTGCTCTGGTTTCTGATGCGCTGGCTTTGGCCGAGGAAACCGGTGTTTCCGGTTTTCCTGTACTCAGAGATGGCAGGCTCTGCGGTATTCTGACAAGCAGAGATTATCATTTTGAGCAAGATGGCTCTACACCGGTGAAAAACCTTATGACAACCATGGATAAACTGGTTACGGCACCGGTTGGAACCAGCATAGAAGATGCACTTGTTCTTCTTAAGAAACACCGTCTGGAAAAAATGCCGCTGGTTACTTCCGATGGCTATCTTGCAGGTCTTGTTACACTGAAAGATGCCCAGAAAGCCATGGAGTACCCCGAAGCCTGCAAAGACAGCAGAGGAAGGCTGCGTGTTGCAGCGGCTGTAAGCGTGGGGGATGCTGCTCTTGAAAGAGCAGAAGCTCTTGTTGAGGCCGGTGTTGATGCGGTGTTTATAGATACTGCTCACGGGCACAGCTGGTCAGTTATTGAAACAACGAAAACCCTGAGAAAGAAGTTCCCGGAGCTTGCAATTGTAGTGGGAAATGTTGTTACAGCCCAGGCTACAGAAACACTTATTGGGGCCGGTGCGGATGTGGTGAAAGTTGGAGTGGGGCCCGGCTCAATATGTACCACAAGAATTGTGGCTGGTGTGGGTTGCCCACAGCTTACCGCCATATACGACTGCGCACAGGCGGCGGCGAAACACGGAAAAGTAATTATTGCAGACGGAGGTATTAAATACTCAGGCGATATTGTTAAAGCTCTTGCCGCGGGAGCTGCCTGTGTAATGGTCGGAAGCCTGTTTGCCGGTACAACTGAAAGCCCGGGTGAAGCAATTATCTACAAGGGAAGAAAGTTCAAAACATACAGAGGGATGGGTTCCATGGGGGCTATGAAAATGGGTAGTGCCGACAGGTACTTTCAGGATGCTTCTGTTGTAAAAAAACTGGTTCCAGAGGGTATAGAAGGTATGGTGGCGTTCAAGGGGTTGGTAAGTGATTATCTTGTTCAGCTTACGGGGGGGCTAAGGTCAGGTATGGGCTATGTAGGAGCCTCAACTATTCGTGAACTCTTCGAGAGAGCTGAGTTTGTCAAAATGACATCTGCCGGCCTCCGGGAAAGTCACGCACACGACGTTACGGTGACCAAGGAAGCACCGAACTACTCTTCAGATGCCAGTGGATTCTGATCTTCTAGGAAGCGTCGGTCTCCGGCTGGAATCGGAGATTTATACAGATGGTGATTATTCGCTGTGCCGTGTTGACTATCGCGGCAGAAAGCTTGTTGCTGAAATTTCATCAGCAACAGGGGATTACCAGCATCGCTGGCCTTCAGCTGATGGGCTGACCCAGCCTGTTTCTTCAAGGGATCTTCCCGAACAGCGGAAGCTGCTGTTGTTCGATATAAGAGACTGCGTGTTCCTGTGTGAAACAGTTCAGGAATTCGGCCGCATGAACACACGGCAGGCAGTCAAGCTTACGAAAATGGTTCTTGGTATTGTATCAAACCTTCAGGCAGCAGGAATGATCTGCGGTTATCTGGGCCCGGAGATGTTTGTTTCCAGCGGTACCTCCGTTTCCATGCTGGCTGGAAGGCGTGGAATTCCTGTCTCTCCGTTTACAGCACCTGAGGTTCATTCATCGCGACCATCTGACCCAAGAAGTGATGTGTCTGCAATCGGAACATTCTTCTTTCGTCTTATCGCCGGAACCGATGACAGAGACAGACAGCTACGTGTGTGGCAAAGGCTTGATCCCTCAGTTCAAACAGCCATACAGAATATGTCTGCCCCATCTCCTGTGGACAGGCCCAGCAGTTTGAAAGCCGTTCGTGGTGTTCTTGACGCCCTTGTCTCCCCCCAAACTGAGGAGCCGAAGGTTGAACCTGCTGGCAAGCAACCGGGCTTTGTTAAGCCTGCCGCAAGGAAAAAACCTTCATCGAACAACAGAAAACTGTTGTGGATAATTGGGTCTGTAGCGGTTTCTGCTCTGGCTGTTGTTGCTTTTCTGTCATCAGGGCCTCCACCGGACACGGTAACTGATGTTGAACCTGTCGTGGCAGAAGCAGATACCAGTGAACAGCAGAACGAAGTATCTCCGTGGGCTGATTCTCTTTCAGCCGAGGAAGTTGTAGTGCCCGATGCCGATACTCCCATAGTTGATTCGGCAAGAATGTGGGTTTCTAACTGTTCGGGAACCCCGGGGATCGAAACACAGTTCCGGGCAGAAGCAGTAAGAGACTACTCCTGGGTGTATCTTCTTACTGGAACAACTATTCGCGATTCTTCCACAATTCTGGTCAGAAGATCAGATCCTCTCATTCCTCTTGTCGACTGCCCTCTGGGGCAGGCCGCCTATCAGATAGCAGATACTTCATTTTCAGTGAGGCCTGTGGATCTTACTCTTCTTCTGGGAACCGACTTGAATTATGCCGGAATTAACGGCGGCTTTCTTCACCAGCCGGTTTCCCCGGCGGGAACGCTGTTTGTGGATGTTATAAACCATGGAATTCAGTTCTCTCTTGAGGGAATGGGTGCTGCAACCTGGGCTGCTTCGAAAATAGACGGTAAAGCGTGTGAAATACAGAGTATCGAGTGGCTCATAAAGGTAAGCGATATACGTGACGCAGACAGATTCAGCGAAGAAATCGGTGTTCCAGAGCTTCTGGAGGAAACCCTGTTTATGTACAAAGAGGCTAATGTTCAGGCAGGGTCTCTTGAAGCTGTACTCCGGCAGTACTTCCAGCCTCTTCCGGATAGTGCGGAATTCCCACTTGAAGCTGTTCCCATCCCGGATATTCACGTGCTTATCGGCAGACAACAGGCCAATTGACAGAAGCCCCCTAAATCGCTATATTTCGCCACAATTTCCATCACGGAGGTATGAGACGCAGTGCAGTATTTGATCAATGACAGAGTTGTTCATCCCTATCACGGAGCAGGGGTTATTACCGATATATGCATGAAGGATATCTCGGGCGTAATGGTAGAATGTGTGGTTATTAAACTGTCTGGCGGAAGGGCCGGAATTCTATTACCAGCCAGCTCGGTAGGTGAATCAGGCCTTCGTAAAGTCTCGTCTAAGAAAGATATAGATTCAGCAATGAAGATGTTGGCTACAGAGGGGGAGGAACTGCCCAAAGACTGGCGCAGGCGAATTGATGTGCTTAAAGAACGGGTGAATTCCGGTGATCCCCTGATTATCGCCACAGCAATAAGGGATGTTCTGGCAAGGTCTTCCATTACAAAAATGAATCCTTCCGAGAAGCGCGTTCTTAACGAAGCTGTTATTGCCTTTGCCGGAGAACTTTCTCTAGTTCGTGAGATAGCCCTTGAAGAGGCGAAGAAACTGATTCATAAAAAGGTGCTGGGAAAGAAAAAAATCTCCTGATGTCCAATTCCGAAACTCTGTTTCGTTCTATCACAGATGAAGTTCTTGAACAGGTTTTGCTGGTTTCTGTTGCCCTGGACGGAACTGATATTGATACTTCGCGGGAAGCGGAGATGATCCGTCTAGTTGAAAGCGCCGGTGGAGTAGTTGTTCACCGCATCAACCAGAGAAGAAACCGCCCCGACGGCGGTTTTTTTGTTGGCAGGGGAAAGGCGGAGGAAATAGCTGCCGTTGCTGAAAGCATGGATTTAACCACGGTGGTATTTGATCACAACCTCAGCCCTGGTCAGGTTAACAGGCTTGAAGAGCTCACAAAGTGCAAGGTTGTAGACAGAACAGAATTGATACTGGCAATATTTGCAGTTCAGGCTAGAACTCCCCATGCTAAACTTAGAATTGAACTGGCCCAGATTGGTTACATGCTTCCCCGGTTGTCCGGGATGTGGCATCATCTCGATCGTCTTGGGGCGGGTATTGGAACAAGGGGGCCAGGTGAAACCCAGCTTGAGGTAGACAGACGCCGTGCAAGAACGCGTATGGTCTCTATTGAGAAGAAATTGGCAGCCATTGAATCCGGGTCAAAGGTAAGACACAGCAGGCGGGAAGAGATGTTCTCTGTTGCTCTTGTCGGCTATACCAATGCAGGCAAGAGTACTCTTCTCAATAGGTTGTGTCAGTCGGATGTTCGTTCTGAAGACCGGTTGTTTGCAACGCTTGATACAACCTCAAGGAGGCTGGAGCTTCCAGGTGGGGGTTCTGTAATTGTAAGCGATACAGTGGGATTCATAGAGAAGCTTCCCAAAACCCTTCTTTCAAGTTTCAGGTCAACGCTGGATGTGGTTCGGGAAGCAGATCTTATCCTGCTCGTTGCAGATGCTGCCGATTCAGACAGGCTTTCCCGGGTTGCCACTGTTGTGGACACACTGGGCAGAATAGATGCGGAGTCGATTGATCGGGCTACAGTATGGAACAAGTGTGATCTTCCGGAGGCAGCGGGAAACGGAGCTCTTTCAGTGTCTGCTCTTACCGGAGACGGTATTGATGAACTTATTGATGTCATCAGAAGGAAGAGGCGTGAAGCACTTGCGTGGTGTACCGTAAAGGTAAATATTTGCACCGGTGATCTGGAGTACTGGATAAGAACGAACAGCATTGTAGACAGCTTCGTGCGGGACGAGAACACAGGTGCTGTGGAGGTTGTCTGCGGGCTGTATCGAGGGTTGAACCACCTGAAGAAGAGGCTTTCCAGGGAGCGTCGGGGCTGGAGCGTCGTGCCGATTTCTGCACAGGGTCAGGTTGAGAGGGGAACATCGTAATGCCTGCTGCGAGTGATGCAATGGAGAGGCTGGTGGGAAGAATGGAAACACTAGACGGTCTTTTCCGCAGGGGAATAGTAACAGGCGATTTGCTACAGAAGCAGATAAAAGCTTTGCTTAGTTCAAAAGATGCCGGAGCTGTTTTTAAGGAATACATACAGCCAGACAGGAAAGCAATCAAAATACTTAGCCGTATTGAAGACCCTACAGGCTGGCGAGAACTGTTCACAAAAAACCGTGATCAGCGTGAGGTTGTTTTTTACAGCGCTCTTGAAAACATCATGGAAACAGAAACCGACTGGGAAGAGCGTATACTGCATATGCTGCAGCTGGCGTGTCTTCCGTTTTATTCAGGTTTCCTTCCTCTTGATGCCAGGAAGAAAGCTGCTTCCCAGGTAAAACCGAGCAGGGTCAGCGTTCTGGATTAATGCGCAAAGATCACAGAACCAGCATTATTACCCTTGTGGGCATTGTATTTGTCGCAGTTTCAATCTGGTTTCTGGGGAAGTCATTTCTTCAGGGTGTTCATGAAGCAGGCGGTATAGGCAATCTTCTGCATTTCAATGTTCCTCTGTTTCTGGCGGCTTCAGTTGTTATGTCAGGCCATCTTACTCTTGCAGGCTACACATGGACAGTTGTTACAGGTATTGCAGGTGGTCATCTGGGGTTCCGGAAAGGCTTTTCCATACATTTTCTGTCACAGATCGGGAAGTATGTACCTGGAAAAGTCTGGGCGGCAATGGGTAAGTTTACCCTCAGTCGGAACAGCGGTTTAACCACTTCGCAAACAGGTCAGGGTCTTGTTCTGGAAACAGTGTTTATAGTGCTGGGGTGTCTGATAACAACACTGCCCCTTATTCCTCTTACCGCAAGAGACAGCGGAATCGGCGTTTTCGCCGGAATGGCAGTTGCAATTGGGCTTGCTCTGGTACTTGTTATGCTGCTGCATCCCTCGGTGTTCCGGAAAATTACCTCCCTTGCGGCTCGGGTAATGAGATCACAGTACACCCTTACCGAGCGAAGCTTTTCCGAAATGCTGCGCACGCTTCCGGTTTACATTGCTGTTTTCATCGCCCTTGGTGTAGCCTACTGGCTGATGTGTCTTTCATTCGGTCTTGATCTTCCACTTCTGCCGGGCATATTTGTTTACCCTGCTGCAATGGGTATTGGGTATCTGGCAATTTTTGCCCCAGGCGGGCTGGGAGCCAGGGAGCTTACAACAGTGTGGCTTGTACATCTGATTGTACCAGGTTGTGAACCTGGTCTGGCAGAACTCACTGCAGTGGTGGCAAGGCTTTGGATTACCCTGGGAGAGGCTATTGCTTTCGGTGTTTCCTTTCCCATGTACGGCACGGGGCCGTCTTCTTTAAAGAAGCTGCTTACCGGGAGTAATTCACCTGACAGAGAGCCCTTCGATGGAGATGAAGGGTAACAGATCTGTGCCTGATCTGTATTGTCTGCTTCCAATAGCAGCAGTTCTGGACAGTGCGTCGTAAGCATTTCCATACAGAACACAGCCATCGCGGTATCCTTGAATCTCACCTCTTCTGAAAACAAACACACGACCGCAGTCGAAAACAAAACTTCCCGAAGCCGCATTGCTTCCACCAGCCGAGAGAATGCTGGTTATCAGAATGCCGGAACCTGTCTCATCCAGTGTATCTACAGAACCAGAAACAGATGGGTCCACTGCAAGGTTTGTGCATACAGGTTTTGAGTGCTCTCCTAGGTTTCTTCCGCTGCTTCCAGTTGATTTTGTGCCGCACAGAGCCGCGGATTCCAGATCGTGGACAAATCCGGTGAAGATGCCGTTTTCAAAAAGGGTTTTGTCTTTCGTTGGTACGCCCTCACTGTCAAAAGGGGCATTGGCGGCACCACTGTCAAGGCCTGGAAGATCTCTGATTGTAAGTTTGGATCCCACCACCTGTTTCCCCTCCATGCCCGCCAGGGGAGAGGCCCCTTCAGCAAGCAGTTTTCCGCTAACACCAGCCCTTACCGCCTGAAGAAGCAGAGAGAACGCAACTGGGGAAAGAACAACATTTTTCCTGCCGGATATTTCTGCTGATTTTGTGTCTCCATGCAGCAGGGGAAGCATGAGCATGTCGATAACCCGATCCCGGGAAGGCAGGTTTCCTGCTGTGTTCAGTGTGTATACCGATTGGATCAGACCGTGGTCTGATGGAAGAGATACCGCAAAAGTGGAATGAGAAGTTGTTTTTTCGTAAGACCCGCGAAGCCCCCGGGAATTGACAATAAAGACGGAATTCCCACTCCACTTAATTCTGGCAGACAAAGCTGCAAGCGGGTGGGATTTTCTTACCTCGTTTTGCAGTTGATCAAGATAGTTGCGAACCTGCTCGTGGGTCATCTGTTTCAGTTCGTCATCGTCTGGCGGAAAGTCGTAATGGGGGGAGTTCTCAGGAAAATTAAATACAGCTTCAGATCCGTACCTGCAGCTTCCGATAACCTTGTCTACCAAGCGAAAGGGATCGATCATTCCCCATTCTCCTGCAACTCCCAGCTTTCTGTTTCTTACCATCCTGAGAGCCCACCCTGTTCGCTCTCCGGATCCTGGGATACAGCTTTCCGGTGTGTACTCCAGACTTCTGTAGCTTAGCTTTATCCCGGTTACTTCAGCTTCAGTTGAAACTTTTTCGCATGCAACAAGTATCTCAGAGCCTGTTATTACAGCTTCTTTTGCAGCCATTATCTAACCTGCATTTCCGAGATAAGTATATGCGGGCCACCGTAGGTTACTGCTATTGCGTTCCCTCCCCTGCGAGAGCAGCCTGACAGGCTGCCTGTGAGGTGCAGGTCGTTTCCTGTATCAAGAATTGCCCCCAGCACATCGGTTACCTTTCCCGATATCACAACAGGTGCTCCCGGTTTTCGAGCAACGCCGTCTTTCATTACCCAGACCTCCTGTACTGCTATGCTGAATCTGTCCATATCTGTGGCACCACCCATGAATCCTTTCAGGTACAGTCCATCGTCCAGATGCAGTTTGAGTTTTTCCAGGGGGGTTGTTCCCGGTTTCATGTAGGTACATGTCATTCTTGCTTCTGGTGGCTTTCCATGTTCTGAAATTCTGGCATTGCCTGTGGGCGCAGTGTTGTACTTCGCAGCAGTCTCCATTGTGTGCAGCCAGCTGACAATTCTTCCTGACGATACCAGCTCTGTTCTGGCACCGGGTGTTCCTTCATCATCCCACTTCATGCTGCCGGGATGGTTCATCAGAAGAGAGTCGTCAATAATATTTACACACTCTGAGCCGACCGTAGAGCCTGTTCTGAGCATGTGTGCCACAGCCGGGTTGTTCTGCAGGAAATCTGCTTCAACAAGATGGCCGAAAGCTTCATGAATTAGAATTCCTGTAAGCTCAGGATCAAGTATTACCCTTTTTACGCCTGGTGTAATGCTTGTTGTGTTCGCTCTTGTCAGAAGGCTTCTGCTGATTTTTTCAATGTGTTTTTCTCTACCCCGGAACAAGTCGAAAGACCCTCTTACCGCAAACTGTTCGCTGGCACCCAGCCCACCAGGCAGAACTGCTTGAATCTTGATTGCTCCCAGATTCTCGATTTCCCGTACACTTGTTCCCGAAGAGTTTACAACAACCCTGTCGCGGAGAAGCTCATCGTAGGTGACTTTCGCCGAACCCTTTGTAAGTGACGCTCCCAGCAGATCACAGTAGTGTCTGCAGAGGAAGGTTTTTTCCCTTAGAGAAACATCCGACAGGGGAACTCCGTTGGAGTCATCGCTGTAGGTGTCTCGCAGGGCAGGGGGAAGAATTGGAAAGGGATTTTCGTGTGGTCTGCTGTGCATTGCCAGAGATGAAGCCAGATTCAGCGCATCCTGCATCAGGTCCGGAGAGCTGAATTCATGAATTCCCCATCTGTTTCCCGACAGTACTCTGGCAGTACCGGAGAACTGCTCTACAGGGCCGCCGTTGGTGTGGTTCAGCCCGGCTTGAACCACTGTGGTTCGGGCGGTTTGTTCAATGCGCAGTTCGGCAAAATCAGCTTGTGAGTCAGCCAGAAGCTTTTCCGCAAGTTCCCTGTACTTCTGCAATTGCTTCCCCTCAGTTGTTTGGTGTGCCGCCTGCGCCTAACTCTTCCATATAAATTCTTGCAGAGTCTGCCCACAGGCCGTTTGGTTCCAGGTACAGGTACCTGTTGATGCTGTCCATCGCTCTGAGATCGTCGTTGTATTCCATGTAAATAAGGGCCAGCAGGTGATGGGCTTCAGGAAAATCGCCTGTGGCGGCAGGCAGCAGAATTTCCCTTGCCCCTGAAAGGTCTCCCTGTTGAAACAGAATAGAGGCTATTTTCACCCTCGCTTCGTTTGCAAGCAGTTCGTCTTCAATTATTACCCTGGTGTACCACCGGACAGCCTCTTCTGTATTGCCCAGGCTGCCTTCTGCCGCGGCTACAGCCATCCAACATCGGCTGTTCAGCGGGGCAAGGGCAAGGGCAGCTTTTGCATAGTCCTGCGCGTCAACCGCTCTGCCCCGAAGAGACAGAAACATTTCGGAAAGCTCCAGCGGTGCCCTGAAATCGTTTCTTTTGAGGTTCATATAGGTCTCGTATTCACTCACGGCATTGTCCCACGAGCAGTTTATCACAGCCACTCTCGCCAGACCGAGGTGGGCCTCTACTGCATTTTCACTTAGCTCCAGAGCTGTGGTAAACTCGCCGAAGGCTTCGTCTACAAGCCCCTGACTTATGTATGCCATGCCTGTTTCAACATGAAGATCTGCTGTAACAAGGTCAACATCCATGCCTGCAAGAAATACAGCAGCTACCAGAAAACAACCGGTCATATTTCCACCCTTTCCCCTACAATTTCTTAATCCTAACAAAGAACGGCGGTGACGGGAAACCCCTGTGTACAGAAGCACACTGCCCAATTGAACAATCAGCATATTCACCACAACGCAGACGGTTGCAGATTAATGGGTATTTCGCAGCAAAGTAAGTGAACAGAACAGTACTCTGTATACCCTAAGCTTTCGCATCCTGCTTGCTCTCCTGAGCCCCAGCTTCGTTACCGGTTTAATTACATAGCGGTGCTATGCGCATAAACCAGTGCCTTGCTGGAGTTCAGAATACCGGCGCATCATATCGAAATATTAAGGCGTACAGAGCACTAGATGCCGCGCTGAGTAACTGTGTATCGAATGAGTTCACCGGTTTCATCCGGTGCTCCGTACAGATCATCTTCGTACCACAGAATCCGACCAGGGGTTCCGGGAACAGCCATACTGCCGGCATAAGTGCCGGAAAGACGGTACAGGTCAACAACCGAGAAATCAACTTCATTGACGGGAATACCATCATACCTTTCGGGTAGATTCCAGTCTGACCCGATGGGTCTGTTCAAAACAGCAATGTATTCCTGCCAGGATGCAATATCATTTGTGTATATCTTGCCACGGAAACTGCCGTTTCCCACTTCCATCGGTCTTTCCTCATAAGGCAGATCACGCCTGAACGAGGTTATCAATTCACCGGAATTCAAATTGTAAACCTGGCCCCAGTTAAAATAATAGGCATTTACTGCAAGAATACTGTCATTCACAAGGGCAAGGCGCAGGTTTCGGTTTGCTGTGCAGAACATTGAATTAACAATATCCTGACCGGGAGCCTGCCAGTTTCCAAAGGAGAACACCTTTTCTCCGGAAGGCGAGAAAACAGTTACCATGTTCTCTTCAAGCAAACTCAGAACAACCAGATTGCCATTCGGCAAAAAGCACAGATCAAAAGGCCATAACACAGAAATCGACGAAAACCAGTTCCCTGAATCAGATTTGAAGAAGTCAATACGCCCTGTGCCGTGATTGCAAACAGCAACAGTATCACCTTTTACAGCAATTTCCCCAATGCCGGCAAAAAGACCCGGTCCCTCACCCTCTCCGCCGGTTTTCCAGAGTAAATCACCTTCATCTGTGAAAGCCAGAAGATTCTGGCTGCATCCATCGCTCAGGTAGATATTGTTTCCATCAATAACAAAGCACTCAATCATATAGTACTCCAGCCCGCAGCTATCTGGAGAGAGAACAGTATCGGCCGGGATGTAGTATGGCAGGTCAATTCTCTGTTCCGGGGGGCTGGAGGCTTCCATACAAGTTCTCCACTCGTCAAGTATATCAAGCATTTCGTTCGGTGTTTCACCACCTGAATTACATCCCGGGATAAATGCAAGGAACAGAACGCAGCATACTCCCCGGAAACAAGATGTTTTCATCGTCTACACACCCCAGTCAATCCGGTAAAGATAAACTGAAGGTGTTCCCAGAAGAACAACTTCTTCGCCCTCGCCGGGTTCATATGTTTGTACAACAACGGCAACTCTGTCGCCGCACACAGTGAAGGCGGAACCGGAATGATCAAGCCGGGCCATCCGCGCTTCTCCGGTGACTGTGTTTACTCTCCAGATCTCTGCGTTTCCATTTTGACCAACTCCGTACCCGGTGTAAAGAAGATAAATGTTTCCGGCGCTGTCTGTGTCAAGATCGGCAAGCAGGAACCTGCCGGGGAAACTAACCTGAAATGTACAGGTAAACTGAGTTGGTCCGCTTAGCCGGTGTCCAAAATTTGTGGTTCTGATGAGCTGCCCGTTGTAGTCAAACTCCATCACCAGATCTCTGTACGACAGTGCGGCAATAACGGAAGAGTCTGTAAGAACCATGTTGGAGATACACGGCTGCAGCGAGTAGTTGATCTCAGGAACTTTGTAAAGGCTAAGTGTATCAAAATGCCCTTCAGTCATTCCGATATACCATTGTTCACCAATACTGTGTATTCTGAGGTATCTCTGATACGAATAATCAAAGTCTGTGATAAAGCCGCAATATGAGATCTTTTGAAGGAGCTTATGGGACATCCAGAGCAGAGTATTGTTTCTGATTTCCATTACCGGTGTGAATTTGGGCGCAGGCATGTAATCTCCTGGAACCGGTAACATCAAACTGTCGCTCATTCCCCCTGTACTGAATGAAAGAAGGTACTCTCCCGACATCGCATCCACCACTGGTATTTCGTCCTGAACCGAAAAGAAAACAGAATCATTGCATACGCATATTCCGGCGGCGTAGCCGTAGGTACCGTACTCTACTGACCACTTCTGAATTCCATCCCATGAGAAACCTGAAATTCCGCCTGTAGTGGAGTCACCCCAGAAGCCAATTACAACAATATCACTGGAAGAATCCAGTAATCCCTGATCAAGTATGTTGTAAGTATCGCAGATATCACTGGAATCAGAAAGTGGGTATACAATTTCCACAGGATCACCTGTGTGCACAACCAGCGGGTTTTCGATGTATTGAACATCAATGTCGTTATTCCAGAGATCGGCATCGCATGAAACAAAGAGCAGTAAAGCAGTAACTACACTTACCAGCTTACAGGTCATGGTACACCGCTTTCAGTATGTGCTTCTGCACGCGTTTGCAACACCTGTTTAATCGTGTAAGAAACAGGCCTGCCGTTACGAAATATCTGGAACCGGATCATTCGTAGCGTAGAACAGTTCTTTAAAGATTACTACAATATCAAAGGCTTCGCAGATTAGATAAAATGAATTATCACCCGTGTCAAGTATTAAACTATGTTCTGTAGTGTGGCAATACAACATACTCCGCTGTTATCACAGTTGAATGCATTCAGTGGTTTGCCGGAACACTGATCAGGCAAAGGTTTACAGGGCTGCACGCACACAGTAAACCACCGGGCAGTGTATTAACAAACACCAGTTCCGGTTGTGTGCAGTATATTTCCTTCGCTGTACGCGGTTTATCAACACAAAGACAAATGCTGAAGAACAGAGGAACAGGATGAAAGAAAAATACGACCTTGTGATTCTTGGCGGCGGTCCCGCCGGGTATGTACCGGCAATAAGGGCTGCTCAGCTCGGTGCGAAAGTTGCCGTTGTAGAAAAGGAAGACATCGGCGGAACATGTTTGAACCGGGGTTGTATTCCCACCAAAACACTTGTAGCTTCAGCTTCACTGTACCGGCATGCTGCAAAAGCGAAGAGGTTTGGTCTTCAGGGCTCCCTTGATTTTGATTACTCCCTTGTGGCAAAACGCAGAGACTCTGTTGTAACAAGGCTTCGCAAAGGTGTAGAGATGCACTTTAACCACCTGGGAATAGACATTATCAGAGGGCACGGAACCTTAAAAAGTGCTGATCTTATCAGTGTGGAGGGTGCAGAACTAACTGCGAAGAATATTCTTCTTTCGCCGGGTTCTGTTCCCATGGTTCCCGGGTTCATGAACAAAGAAGGTGTGCTTACCAGCCGTGAGTTACTCTCTGTAGACACTCTTCCAGAGAGCCTTATCATCATTGGCGGTGGCGTTATAGGCTGTGAGTTTGCCTCCATAATGACTTCATTCGGGGTAAAGGTTACCATTGTTGAGATGCTGCCTGAAATACTTCCGGGTGTTGACGCCGATGTTGCCGCTGTTGTACAGAAATCTCTGAAAAAGGCAAAGGTAAAGATTCACACCGGTCAACCTGCGGAAAGGGTAAGTGTTACATCAGACGAAGCCTCTGTAACTCTGGGGGACGGTACAACGCTAACCGCTGCAAAGCTGCTGGTGGCCATTGGAAGAAAACCCAGAACCTCCGATTCCGGTTTCAGTGAAGCGGGCCTTGCCCTTGATGACAAGGGCAGTATCACAACAGACAGCAACAACCTCACCAATCTTCCCGGTGTGTACGCCGCAGGTGATGCCACGGGGAAATGGCAGCTTGCCCATGCTGGAAGTGCCCAGGGGCTTGCTGCTGTTCACCGGATGTTCAACGGAGAGCCTAGAAAAATCAATGCTGACGCCATGAGCGGCTGTATTTTTACCTTCCCGGAGGTCGCCATGGTTGGCCCGGGGGAAGACGAATGGAAGCGAAGGGGAGAGAGGGTAAAAGTGTCAATCTCCAGATACATTGCCAACGGCAAAGCTCTTGGAATGAATGAAACTGAAGGGTTTGTAAAACTGATCAGCAGAGAGCCTGATGACACCATCATAGGTGTTCAGGCCGTTGGAGCAGATGCCTCAAGCCTTGTAGGATGGGGCGTTATGGCTGTAAATGCGGGTATCAAGGCGCGCGACGCAGCACACTTTGTTCATCCGCATCCAACTCTCTCCGAGCTGTTTATGGAAGCCAGCGAGGGAATGGGCTATGGCGCTATACATGGATAGAACAACTGAAGCCCTGAACAGGCTGATCAAAACCGTAAGAACGCTCAGAAGTCCCGGCGGCTGTAACTGGGATATCAGCCAGACTTTGAAAACACTCCGCCCGTACATGCTTGAGGAAGCCTATGAAGTTGCTGATGCCGTAGACAAAGATGATATGGATGATCTGAAGAAAGAACTTGGCGACCTTCTGCTGCACATAGTTATGGCTGCCGACATCTGCAGCGAGCAGAACATCTTTAGTATGGCTGACGTAGCAGAGCAGATAACAAAGAAACTTATACGCCGTCATCCCCATGTTTTTGATGAATCTTCCAATCTGACCCCGAAGCAGGTTGAAAAGCAGTGGGAAACCATCAAGGCGCAGGAGAAGAAAACCCTGAAGAAGAGATTCTTCGACTCTATCCCAGCTGCCATGCCTGCCCTTCAGAAAGCCTGGCGAATTCAGCAGAGAGCATCCGATGTTGGTTTTCCAACCAAAACAACAGAGCAGAACATTGAGGAGATACAGCACCTGCTGCAAACTGAAGATTTAACAGAGGAAATTGTTGGGGAGATTCTCTTTGCTCTTGCAGACACAGCCAGACAGAGTGGTATTGAACCCGAGAAAGCCCTCCGCGATAAAAACAGTGACTTCATAGAGAAGTTCAATCGCCTTGAGGAACTTCTGGAGCACAATGGGTGTTCACTTAGCAGCGCGAATGATGCGGTGCTGCAGAAGAGTATTGCTATTGTCTTTCGCGCCTGGTGATGGTTATAGTTTTCAGGGGGAGCCGTAGTGAGGTTGTTCAAGGTATTGTAGATGTCGGGTTTACTGGCAGTATGCAATGCTATTAACTAAATATCCAGCAATTCCGTGCGCATTGGTTTCTTATTGAGAAGAGAGGACGTAGTTAATGAAGAAGTTTTTGCTTTTGTTTGCCGTGGTTTCAATTGCCGCAGCAGGTTCTATCGATCCTGATCTTGCCGTGATTATGGCAGGTTCCACAGATACGGATCTTATTCCGGTTTTTATTCTGGCCCATGGTCAGGTTGACAGAAACTGGGTGGATGTTTCCGCATACAGTATGAGCAGAGCCCAGAGGCAGCAGTTTGCCGTCAGTGCTATGAAGGAGGTTGCTGAGGTTGCTCAAGATGGCATTCTTACCGAACTTCGCAATTCAAATGCTGCGGGAATTGAATCTCTCTGGCTCGCAAATGCGGTTTACTGTGAAATTACAAGAGCCACAATAAGAGATATGGCTGCAAGAGCAGACGTATCTCTTATCGAGAGTGCCTGCGACCCCAATGGTGGTCTCATTGAGCCTGTTGATGAGCATCCGGTTACAGATGAAGAAGGCAGCCGGGGTCTTGCGTGGGGGGTTGCAAAGATAAACGCCGACGGTGCATGGGCTCTTGGATACGAGGGGCAGGGTGTTATTGTTGCGGTGATCGACACAGGAGCAGACTATCTTCACCCCGATCTCGGTAACAACATGTGGCACGATACTGCTGCTGGTTTCCACTACGGGTGGGATTTCTATGATGGCGATAACGACCCCATGGATGATCACGGGCACGGTACACACACAGCAGGCAGTGTTGCCGGTGATGGCTCTGCAGGTACACAAACAGGAGTTGCTCCTCAGGCAACCATAATGGCGGTAAGAATCAATTACTACTATGGTGGAGAGCCAACCTGGATACAGGGCATGCAGTTCGCCATAGATAACGGTGCTTCCGTTATGTCGACATCACTGGGTTCGGGGCAGGGAACCGCTTCTCTCAGAACAGCCAACGAGAATGCACTGACAGCCGGAGTTTACCACAGTGTTTCCGCCGCAAATTCGGGGCCATCTGCTGGTACAATACTGTCTCCCGGAGATTGCCCTCCACCCTGGTTTCATCCCGATCAGACTTATCATGGTGGCCGGAGTGCTGTTGTAACAGTTGGAGCTACTAACAGTTCTGATGGTATTGCCGATTTCTCCAGTCGCGGGCCTGTTACCAGCTGGAGTGATTACAACAGTTCCAACCCTCTTATAGATCCAGATATCAGCGGCCCCGGTGTCGATGTAGTAAGCTGCAAATGGAGTGGAGACCCCGGAAGCGGACAATACACCACCATGAGCGGTACTTCAATGGCTGCCCCTCATCTGGCAGGAGTTGCCGCGCTTATTCTCAGTGCCAACCCCAATCTTACAGTTGCCCAGATGGACAGTATTATTGAGGTAACCAGCCTCGATCTCGGAGCAACAGGCAAAGACAATTCCTACGGTGCCGGTCGTGTTGATGCCCAGGCAGCGGTACAGGCTGCTCTTTCCGTTACAGGAACTGAAGAGGTTCAGGAAGCTGCTGTGCCCCAGGCAATGGGAATCAGCACAATCAGCCCCAACCCGGTAAGCACGTATGCATCATTCAATGTTTACACAGCAGTTTCCGGTGCTGCTGATATCTCAGTTTTCGATGTTTCGGGTCGCAGGGTGGCTAACATCGACAACCGTGACATTCAGTCTGGAGCCAGTGCATACAACTGGCAGATTCCTACACAGATGGGCAGCGGAGTTTACTTCGTTCGCGCCACCATCAATGGGAACACTGTTTCCAGCAGAATGACCGTTGTAAAGTAGCCAGAGACAATTCTTTGAGAGGGGGGGTGCCGTAAGGTGCCCCCTCCTCTTGCGATAAGCGGCAAAAATTTGACCCGGTGTATGCTGTATAGTATTATTTAGGTACCGGTATACTAGTAATGGCTAACCGATGGCGTTTTCAGTGTGTGAAATGCCAATCGGAATTGTTCACAACATCACATACAACAGGGGGGTCCAGGGTGTCACAAGCCGATATGGTAAGCAAACGCGGTACGCAGGCATTGCTTTACTCAATAACAAAAGCGCTACACAAGGCGGTTGGCGGTAATACTGCTGCTGTTCTGCGGTCTGCAAGTTCGGACATGCTGAAGGAATTCGCTGCACTGGGTATCGAAGATCTTAGTTCGAACGATGTTTCTGAGTTACAGGATTCTTTCCGGAAAATATTCAAAGAGCTGAATTTTTGTGAAGATATCAAGTTTGAAAGCGAAGGTAATTTGTGGAAGATGCATGTGCATGGCTGCAGCCTGTACGAGCTTACTCTGCACCTGAAAGAAAGCGATATCCCGCCGTTTGCATGCCCGTTTGCGAGTATAGCAGTTGCTATAGCCGAAAAAAATATGGGTGTAAAAGCAAGAGTTAAAGAAATTAAGAATGATGAGAAAATTAAGGGTTCAACAATCACAATCAGTATGTAGGTAAAGCTAAATGAAAACACAAAGGGGAGCGCGGTAATAAAAAGAGCGCTTCCCGAATCTGTTCAGAAACCCGATTTGACAGATGCCCAGGTTAAGCGTTCAAGAGCAGTGGGCTCGAAGGAAAGCTCAACGAGATGATACTCGCTACTGATACGGTAGCTCCAGTAGATATGACCGTTACCCTCATTGTATGCAAGCCCGTATGATGAAAGGTTGCCGGAAACAGGGCAGTCAATGGATTCCTTAAAAGTCAGTGAGGTAACATCCCACTGGAAAAAGAAAAACTTTCTCTGAATTGCAGATGCAATGGCAACACAGGTATTGCCTCCAAACGGAAAAACAGTAAGCCCGGAAGGATATGCTCCAACTTCTGGTGTCGGGAAAAAAAGACTGGTGCCGCCGGGAACAAAGCGGCAAACACCGGTAACACCGCTTCCACCACCCTGGTTAGCTTCCCAGTAGTAAGAGTCATAGAAATCCATACCACGGCCGTTGTGCCCCGTGGGGTTAGTCACCTTTTCCCACGTCAGACCGTCGTCTTCAGTGTAGTACAGATCATTCTCTGCATAGTCGCAGTCATTGGTATGATAAACAGCTGAAGACGGGCTGTTGTTCCAGGCCACACCGTAGCAGTTGGTGTTAGAGGTGTCAAGCTGTATTGAAGACTGGGCAACACCACCGGTGCTGTAAAAACGAAGGATGTCTTGTGACGCGTCAACACCGATAATAAGGGTATCTGTTGGTGAGATATACACATCAAGCCCCGAAGCAGTCTCAGATGAAAGAAGCCAGTTGTTAACAACGTAAAGAGCAAAAGAATCGGTAGAATCGATACCGGTATTCATCTGGGCTGTCTGGGCAAAAGCAACAGCGCAACAGAAATAAATAGCGAAAGAATACTTCATAAGAACACCTCCTGTACTGGTATATTTATCTGCACTCATTATACTCTATACGGCAACAGTATATATGTCAAGTATAAGGTATGCAGAAAAATACACACAGGCTGAATGAAGTAATATATGCAATAAACAGAACAGGCAATGATAAAACAATAGCAGTTCCAGGACTGCTTCAGCGGGTGTTCCACCCGATGTCTGTAAGGTGATCGAACAGCCTGTCGAATTCAATTTCTATAACTTTCAACAGAATGTTGGCGTTTCCAAGGTCGCCTTTAAGAGAAAGCTGCTCAAGCCTCTCACAGGCAATTGCAAGATTGTTTGCCCCTATGTTAAAAGAAGCACCTTTTAGAATATGAGTTGGAATTTTAACACCGATGGCATTGTCAGCCTTTACTGCGGCCGAAATATCACTTATCTGCTTCCTCGCTGAGGCAAGGAATATTTTAACAGATTCACGAATGGCCAGCATGTCATTGCCTATGTCACCCTTGAGCTTTCCGGAATTGAAGAAGGCAACATCATTGTCTTCTCTCAACAGTCTGTTGCCCTGGATTATTGACAGCCAGGAAGACAACACATTTGACACGGAAGTTGGCGTAACAGGTTTTGGCAGGTAGTCGTTCATACCGCATCGAAGGCACTTCTCACGGTCGCCTTCAAGAGCATTGGCTGTCATAGCAATAATTATAACACCGGGGTTTGCCGTTTCAAACCCTTCTGATCTAATTGTTTCTGTAGCCACATATCCGTCCATCACAGGCATCTGGCAGTCCATGAAAACTATGTCGTAATGCTGCTGTTTCAGTTTCTCAAGAACTTCTTCTCCGTTGGATACAATATCTGTCTCGTACCCAAGCTTCTCAATAATTCGTACAGCAACTAGCTGATTTATTGAATTATCTTCCGCGATAAGTATCCTGACATCATTGTTCTGAGGTTCGATATCTGCCTGCTCTACAACAGGTGGGGTGCTGTCAAATTCTTTCTCTGTTCTGCACAAAGAGATAAGACAGTCGGACAATTGGGTTTGCTTTATAGGTTTGGTCAGGTAGGTCGAGAAACCGAGTTCAAGCAGTCTGGTTTCATCTCCCCACGCGCCAATGGAAGACATCATTACCATCTTTGGTGTTTTGATTGCACTATCCATGATAATTTTCTGCCCGAGTTCTTCTCCGTCCATTCCAGGCATCTGCATATCCAGTATTGCAATGCTGTAGGGGTCACCTGTCTCTGTCGCCTCCTTAAGAAGTTGCAGAGCTTCAGCTCCACTCTGGGCAACGGTGCATCTGCTGTTCCACGATTCAAGAAGAAGAGAAAGCAGCCTGCGGTTTGTGGAATTGTCGTCTACGCCAAGTATGCGGATGTTCTCCAGAGGGTTAACTCTTGAATCATTCAAGGGGTTGAAAGGTTTTTCAAGTGTAAGAGTAAACCAGAATTCGGAACCGGCATTTTCTCTTGACAGCACTCCCATTTTCCCATCCATTACTTCCACAAGCCTTTTGCATATTGAAAGGCCAAGACCGGTGCCGCCGTATTTTCTGGTGGTGGAAGAATCCGCCTGGGTAAATGCATTAAAAATTGCATCAATTTTATCCGGGGCAATACCAATTCCGGTGTCTTTAACCGAGAATCGAAGCATTATGCTGTTATCAGATTCCTGCTCAACTGTAGCCGAAACGCTGATCTCCCCTTCGGCGGTGAACTTAAGGGCATTGTCTGCCAGGTTAAGCAGTATCTGTCTGATTCTAGCAGGGTCACCGGTAACAACGGCAGGGATGTCCGGGCTGGTAAGTGAAATATACTCAAGCCCCTTGTTCTGAACTCTGACTGCCATGAGGTCTCCTACTTCATCAATAAGAGAAACCAGGCTGAAGTCGGTTTTTTCTATTTTAAGCTTTCCAGCTTCGATCTTGCTAAGATCAAGAATATCATTTATCAAAGCAATCAGCGCGGTACCGCTGGCATTTATTGTTTCTGTGTATTCCCTCTGCTCCGGTGTGAGTTCCGTTTCCATCAGCAGCCCGGTCATTCCAATAACCCCGTTAAGAGGTGTACGGATTTCATGGCTCATGTTGGCCAGGAACTCGCTTTTTGCCCTGTTCGCTTCCCTGGCCTGTCTTGCCGATTCTTCAGCGATACTCAAAGCCTCTTCCAGCTTTTTGCTGGTTCGGTCAACTTCCTTTTCAGATTTCAGTTTGTTTACTTCCATGTAGTGGTTGTGTACGGAATAAGCTACATCATCAGCAACTTCCTGAAACAGAGAACGTTCATCAGATGAAAGACTTATCTCTGTAGGCAGTTCTGCAGAGATTACTCCATAAAGCTTGCCGTCAGCCATCAAGGCCGCTGTAAATGGCCTGCTGCCAGGCTCAAGGCCAAGCAGGGGGCAATCGCCGCACATGTTCCTGACATCATTTATAGAAACAAGTCCGGATCTTTCTATAGCGAGTTTAGCACATATAACAGGTTTGTTGGATTTGATAAGAGTATCGAGCCTGCTTTTGTTGTCTTCCGGTATACCTGAAAAGGCGGTTTTGTAAAAAGTATCGCTGTCTTCATCAAAGAGGGCAATCCAGGAAGAGGAATATCCTCTTGTGGAAATAAGGGCATCACAAACTCCCTGAATCATTGAGTCCAGATCTTTTTCCTTTGTAATAAGCTGATTGACCTGCCGCAGAGCTTTAAGAACCTTAGTAAGATGCTCTGTTTTTTTTCTGCTTTCGACTTCTTCAGAAATATCTCTTACATAGCACTCAAACCCGGTAAGCTTTCCTATTGTGTTTACAATGCGCCTTCCGTGTATTTCTGAACTGAAAGTAGAGCCGTCTCTTCTTGTCAACTCGCCTTTGTAAAGCTTCAACTCACCATCCTTGGCAAGGCTGCTAAGGAAGGAATGACGCCTTTTCCTGTCATTAAAAAAATCATCTGTAAAACTTCTGCCCACCAGCTCATCGCCGGAGCTGTACCCAAAAATCAATACAGCACGGTTGTTTACAGACTGAATAACACCAGTATCGTCAACGCGAAAATAAGCCTCACTCATGCTGTTGATAATCCGGGTCAGGTCATGTTCATTCATAGTGTTCCCTGCATTTCAGAAATGTGTCCCGAAAAATATCGCTAAATACCCTGTGCGTAAACCCCTCACCTTGCTGAGAGCAGTTTTCTCCGCGGGAAGTTCTTCTCACAAGCGGTGCAGGGAATCCTCCGTTCCTGTTATTTCCCGGGCAGATTTTTGTTGTAACGCTGAATTCAAAGCCATAACAGCAGTCCGTAGAACAGCGTATTCAGATAAAATCGATTATCACGGCTGTATTATTCCTGCATTACCATAGAATAAGTTGGAAAAAGCTGAGCTATGGAGGTTAGTCCATATTGATGGCCGTAATCTGAAGGCCAATGCCGGGATAGGGAAAGAAATTGTTGAGTGGGAGGTATTCTCTGGCAGAGGGTTTATGCTTTCCGTAGAAACACCTATCCGGCTGGATGCCCCAGGAAGGAGGTGAAACACTTTTTGAGGTGTGTTGTCGCTATACGGAAGAAATCCCCGTTATCGGGAAAATCTTAGGGAGATGGAAATGAAAGAATCAATGAGTGCATTGTTGGAGCTTCTCCAGATCGACCAGAATATGCCAGTGGCTGAATTGAATGTAGGCCAGTTGGTAGAAATCCTGAACTTTTCAAGTTTTCCACCTACATGTGCTGACTTTGCAGGTATTGCGGTTGGGCAACAGTATCCCAATCACCATATGCTGATGGTTAATGGAGTGCGCTTTCACCTGTACTACAACGGCGGCGGCAGAATCTCGGAATGGGGTGCATATCCAGGTGAACATTTTCTTGAAATGGTCGGAGATGTTGGTTCAGTCATAATAGATTCCCCATTTAAGGCAACACTGATCGATCTTGAAGTAATGCAGGCAGGGCCCGATCCGGTTGAAATCCGATATTACAACAATGCAGGTCATTTGCTCGGAACTGTAACAACAACGCAGAAAGATGTTGTTGAACACATTCGGATTACAGGAACAAACCTGACAATTGTAAGTATGCACAACCCCGAGCTTCTTATTCGAAAAGTATGCTTCCAGGCATAGAATCAACCGATTCGTCTGAAGGCTATTCAGCCGGCCACCTGGGTTGTAGTCTAGTATCATCTCATTGAATGAAGGATACTAAACAGGTGGTTGGCTGATATTTGAAGCTATATGATGTCATAAGGTTGCCGTAATAATAAAATAAAATGCGACAGAATAGTAGTGTTAATTGGATAGAGTGTTCAAAGGAGAAATGCATATAAACAAATGAATAAAATGCAATATTGACTTCAAGGTGTGTATAAGGCAATATCTGTTATGTGAAGTGTATATTCAATTTATGTATAGTGGTGTTAAGAGGGAGGTTCTATGCAGAGTTATCGGGAATTTTTTAAGAAAGCTACCGGTTTTGAGCCGTTCCCGTGGCAGTTGCAGACGGCATCATCTGATTCAGTGCCGGAAATTGTATCTGTACCCACGGGAATGGGAAAAACGGCGGGAGTTGTGCTTTCATGGCTCTGGCGCAGGCACATCGGATCTGAAGGTGTGCCACGCAGACTTGTGTACTGTTTTCCGATGCGTGTTCTTGTGGAGCAGACGGAGGTGGCTGTAAGGAAGTGGATACACAACTTGGAACTTGATGTCGAGGTTCACATTCTTCTTGGCGGGAATGTCAGCAAAGACTGGGACAGGTATCCCGAAAAAGAAGTCATTCTGATTGGCACACAGGATATGCTGTTAAGCCGGGCATTGAACAGAGGATACGCGGTAAGCAGATTCCGATGGCCTGTTCAGTTTGCTCTTCTTAACAACGATAGTTACTGGGTGATGGATGAGGTACAACTCATGGGTGTTGGTTTACAGACATCCCTGCAGATGCAAGCTATCAGAGAGCAGTTTCACAGTTATGGGGTTGTTAGCAGCACATGGATGAGCGCAACAATTTCAAGAGAATGGCTTGAAACTGTTGACCATTCCCCGGAAAATCTTGTGGAAGTCACCGCATCCGAAGATGATTATCAGTCACGAACCTTCAGCCTTCGCTTCTACGCCTCCAAACAGATTTTTGAGGTTCCCACAGACATCCCGTTGGGGGATCGGATTCTTGATGAGCATATACCGGGTACTCTGACTATCATCGTAAGGAATACTGTTTCCAGGGCGGTGGAAGTATACAAAAGCCTGTTAAAGAAGAAGCCTGATGCAGAAATAATCCTGCTTCATTCAAGGTTCAGAAAACCGGACAGGGATGAGGTTCTTTCAAGGCTGTTCTCGGAGATCACTGAGGCAGGCAGAATTCTTGTTTCAACACAGGTGGTAGAAGCGGGAGTAGACATTTCTGCAAGAACGCTTTTTACAGATGTGGCTCCATGGGCATCAATGGTGCAGAGATTCGGAAGGTGCAACAGAAAAGGCGAGTACGAAAGCTCATCCGTTTTCTGGATACACCCGGAGGACAAAGCCGGGTTTGCTCTTCCATATGAAGATGAAGAAGTATCTGCTTCTGTAATAAAGATGGAGAAACTCGAAAATGCAGGGCTGAAGTGGCTGCCTGAATCCAAAGAAGTGTTGAAGCCACAACCTGTTATCAGGAAGAAAGATGTGATTGAATTGTTCGATACCACGCCTGATCTCGCAGGTATGGATGTGGATGTTTCACGGTTCATACGAAGTACTGAAGGTAAAACGGTGTTCGTGTTCTGGCGTAAGATTGATACGGAGAACCTCGATAATCAGAGTAAACCCGGTCGGGATGAACTTTGCAGGGTTTCACTGGCTGAATTGAAGAGGTATCTGAACAAAAAAAACGGTTGGGCCTGGGATCATCTATCAGGCCAGTGGAAGCTTGTAAAGAGATGTGTCCCCGGAGCAACAATAATGCTTGATTCGGCCGCAGGGGGGTACACGCCTGATACCGGCTGGCTGTCATCCAGCAAAAAACCGGTAAGGGTGCTGGTTACTGAAGATACCCCGGCGGAATCAAATGATGATGACTATGGAGCACTGATCGGTATAGAAACAATTGCGGAACACACAGATCTTGTAGTTGAAGCAATAGAAGAAATCTGCAAATCAGTTGGAATTAACCCGGATGAAGACCTTCTAAGAGCAGCAAGATGGCATGATGCAGGAAAGGCGCACTGGGCTTTTCAGGCCCGCTTCGGAAATTCAGAGCAAGGTGATCTGGCAAAGGGTAACTGGGCTGTTGAAAGAAAGCAGTTTCCCAGAACGGGCTTCAGGCACGAACTGGCAAGCGCACTTGCTTTACTTGAGAACGGTGGCTCTGATCTGTCTGCGTACTTGGCCGCCGCACATCATGGCAAAGTTAGGCTGTCCATCAGATCTCTTCCCATTGAAGATGCCCCGGAGTCTGGCAAAAGACATGCCCGGGGAGTTCATGAAGGGGATATCCTGCCGGAAACAAAGCTTGGAAGCGGCGTGGTAATGCCGGATACAGCTTTGGAACTGGGTTGTATGGAGCTTGGCGGAGGTAACAATGGCAAGAGCTGGCTGTTGCGTACACTCAGGCTTAGAAAGAAGTACGGTCCTTTCAGGCTGGCGTTTCTGGAAGCTCTTGTTCGCATAGCAGACTGGCGTGGAAGCGAAAGGGGGGCAGAAGGCAATGTGTGAGAAAAACACAACAGTTCTGGAAGGCTGCAGCCCTGTTCCGTTCAGCAGCTACCTGAAGGCTCTTGGTATTTTCAGAATTATTTCAAAGCAGAAGGATCCGGAAATCAAAGGCTACTGGAATGAAAACGACAATTTTGTTCTTGTTTCAGCATACAGCAGTAACGAGCTGACAGACTTTATTTTAAACGACTATGCCCCGTCTCCCATATGTGACCCCTGGAATGGGGGGAGCGGATTCTATATGCGTGAAAACAAGGAAACAGGAGCAAGAACAATACCAACAAAAAACACACAGGTTGTTGATGCTGTCTGTAGTTCCAGTGCCTCTAGACTGATATCGCTGAAAAATGCACTCTTGATGACGGGTACAATTGTAAAAGGCCTTGGTTACTCAAGTGCTCCTCCTAAAAAAGAAAAACATGCGTTCATAAGTGCATTAAGGGCATCCCTGCCTGATGAGGCCCTGGAATGGCTTGATGCTTCTGTTGTTCTTGGAGCAACGAAAGCGGGTTATCCGGCACTGCTGGGTACTGGTGGTAACGATGGTAATCTGGATTTTGCCAGCAACTTTTTCCTGAGACTTCAGGATGTATTTACTTTTGATGCAGGAGAATGTTCACCGTCGTCAAGGCTTTGGCTTGAGAGTGCTCTGGCAGGAAAAGAAATTTTCGGACTTATTCGGGATGTGGCCATAGGGCAGTTCAACCCTGGAATGTCCGGTGGGATGAATGCATCAGCGGGGTTTAAAGACAAATCTGTTGTTAACCCGTGGGAGTACATTCTGATGATTGAGGGTACGCTGGTTTTTGCCTCTGCTGCTGTACGAAGGTTTGACACGGATGATCCAATTACAGTATCAAGCCCATTTGCTGTAAGGCCTAATCGCGCTGCTTATAGTGGAAAATCAGAAAGTGAAAGTATAAGATCGGAAATCTGGTTTCCGTTGTGGAGAACAGCTGCCGGTTTTGAGGAAGTGTCTTACCTGTTCTCGGAAGGAAGAGCTACTGTTAAGGGCAGAAAGGCCAAAGACAGCCTCGACATAGCAATGGCTGTGGCCACCATGGGGGTAGACAGAGGTATTTCAGACTTCGAGCGATACAGTTTCATTGAACGCAATGGGAACAACTATTTCGCAACACCGCTGGGAAGGTACAATGTTCGAAATGATCCCGATGTAGATATTTTGGAAGACTTGCATAGATGGCTTAAATCAATACCAAGGGATCCTTCAACAGTTCCTGGTTCAGTAAGGTCCGCTGCTGGTAAGCTTGAAGAGGCAATGATTCAGTATTGCAGAACTGGCAGTGAAATGGCCTTTTCCCGTCTTTTTATACAAACCGGCAGGTGCGAAAAAGCACTGGTAAATTCCGGTTTGTGGCATTCCAGCAAGGGAGCGTATACAAAACCTGTTCTCCTTTCAGATCCCAGATGGCTTCAGAAAACATACGATGGTTCAGTGGAATACAGGCTGGCGGCATCACTGGCTGCCATAAGAATTGAACAATTGGGCAGTATCAGAAAATTCTGTGAACCGATTGCATTCAAAGGCAGGTATCCCACATTTGATTCTGAAACAAGGCTGTATGAAAAACATGGTGTGTCATCAGTCGATACACTTACCGGGCTGATGAGAAGGATACTGTTGACGGCAGGCAGGAAGGAAACGCAAAACTATCCGGTGCGCAGCAGTGTTTATGCATCTCCGGAAGATATAGCTGTTTTTATCAGCGGGAATATGTCTGACAGGAAGCTTATGGATTTATTCAACAGCCTTGTTCTGCTCGACTGGAAATCAATTTACGGGGAGGTTCCATGGGCAGCAAACAACACCAGTCTTGTTCCAGGAGCATGGTCTGTTATGAAGCTGGTGTATTCACCTGGCAAACTCAAGGAAAAAGCAATTCCCATAAACCACAGCATTTACAGGCTGGCCGCGGCTGGTGACCTCAACCGTGCTGTGGATAAGGCCTCGAAGAGGCTTCTGGGTAGCGGTTACGCTACAGTTATAGATTCCGCTGGAGGTTCAGCAGGTGTCAGCAGACGGATGGCTGCTGCTCTGCTTTTTCCGCTCTCCGGAAGGGCAACAGAAAAATTGCTGAGAATGGTAACAGTTTCAGATGAAAACAACGAAAGGAAGTAAGCCGATATGATTAAACTCGAAAACATGAAGAACGACGGCAGAATTCTGATTGAAGCCAACTTAAAGCCCCTGCAGGGAAGCAGATTCCAGCCAACAGGGTTTCCCGATCTTGGCGCAGCAACATTCACTTTGTCTGACGGAAAAGATATGCTGCTTCTGGAATCGGCTCAATCAATGGCAAACAGGCTGGAAGATGTTTGCTGGGATTCCGTTTCCAGTAAAGTAGCCGAAGAGCTTGAAGGATTACCGTACATATCAGTTGTAGATAATTCTGGCAGGGAAATAACCAACTCTCTTCTTGAGTCTCACCGTGTTAACAGCCCATACATTCTTGAGGGAAAAGACAAGAGTTTTTACAATATCCTGAAGGAAGAGCTGAGTACACTCGAAAAAGGCAGAGTTGATCTGAAACACCTGGCCTCTGTTCTGTTTAAGTATGATCCAAACTCTCTTGTTCACGGTGTATTTATAGCAAAATCAGAATTAGCAGGCGGCAGGTTGAGGCTTCCCCGTATGGTCTCCGCTTTTGTGGAGGCTGAAGGGGTTTCAATTGCTGCAAGCGGTGGAGTTAAACTGGACGGTGTCGATCCCAGCGGTGATACGAAGAAAGGATTCGGTCATGTTCCATTCTCAAGGGATGAGTACACAGCAGAAAGAATAACTGCCTACTTCAATGTAGACCTTGATTTAATCAGAGGTTTCGGCTTGCCGGTGATGGCTGCTGATCTTCTTTTGAACCTTGCTCTTTACAAAATAAGAAAGCTGCTTGACAAGGGGCTTCGTTTCAGAACAGCCTGTGACCTGGAACTCGTTGAAGACCCTTCTGTAACAAAGCCATCAGGGTTCAAACTTCCGGAACTGGAAGAGCTGGGAAACAGTGTGCGTGACCTTACTTCCTTGTGTTCCGGTCATTTTGCAAAACCTTCTGTCACAGTAGTTACATACGATTTGGGGAAGTAGCATGGTAAGCATCAGCCTGCAATTCACCGCAGGAGGATTCCACGCAACCCCGTGGGGGCGCCATGTAAACGAGGGAGCCGTTGAATGGCCTCCTTCGCAATGGCGTTTTCTGAGAGCACTGATTGCGGTCTGGCATTTGAAGATGCAGAATGAGATCAGCAGAGAAACGCTCTCAGAGATTGTGGAGGGGTTATCTGATCCCCCGGAATTTTATCTTCCTGCAGCAGCACTTTCAGGAACAAGGCATTTCATGCCGGGCCACGGGCACAGGGAAGGATTGAAGCGAGACACATCACTTGTACTCGATTCCTCTGTAAGACTTGGAAAAGAAGAGAAACTGTATATCTACTGGAAAAATGCTGAACTGAGTGCTGAAACTGCTGCTGCGTTAAAAAGGCTTCTTTCAGGTATAGCATATTTAGGCAGAGCTGAATCATGGGTAACAGCCGATCTGGAAGATAGTCCTCCAGACGAAATCAACTGTTCGTATGATGCTTTACCGGACAGTGATCAGATTGCAACTGCGTGTACACTACCTGTACAGGAATTCCGCCTGTGGCAGCAGCAGTATTCAACCGATATTGAGCGTATAGCACTTGCCCAACAGCAGCAGAAAGCTTTTGAGAAGCACAAAGATATATCTGCAGTTAAGCTTACGAAGACAGTGAAGAATAATACAGCGAAGGAAATTCCTTTAACTCTTCTTGAAGCTCTTGAAGTTTCTACAGCAGATATCAGGAAAAGTGGTTGGAGTAATGCACCCGGTTTGAGGTTTGTGAAATACCACAGGCCCAAAAAGGCTTTTGAAAGCAAATCGCAGGTATTGCGCAGTAATCACAGCAGAGTAACAGCTGTTCGATTTGCTGTTTCCAGTGCTGTTCTTCCCCGGCTGACCGATGCAGTATCGGTAGGTGAAAGGGTGCGTATTGCGGTAATGAGTATTGCGGGCAGGCAGAATGATGGTTCTGTTCCGTGGGTGTTTTCAGGGAAAAACGAGGATGGAACACCACTTCAATCCAACCACAGCCACTGCTATTATCTCAGCGAGTCCTGCAGAGGAAATGGCAGAATATCTCATATCACGGTATACGCAAAATCCGGCTTCGACCGGGCTTCCTTAAAGGCTCTCCTCTCCATTAGAAGGGTTTGGGGCAGGGACGGACATGATCTGCAGTTGATTCCGGTTGAAACGGGCACAGCAGCTGAGCTTGGCGGTGCTGATGTGAAACGTGGAAAAAGCCCTCTCATGGCGAGTTCAGCGTTATGGGAATCAGCGACCCCGTTCTACCCGGCAAGGCATCCCCGATTGAGTGTGTCACAGGCAAAGAATCCCGATACCAGATATGCGCTTATGAACGAATACTACAAGGCAGAGGTGATTAGGGAGCTTAAAAACACAGGACTCCCGGAGCCTGAAGCGGTTGAAATAACAGATGCAAGAGGTATTATCATTGATGGTCACTTTACCTCTTGTCTGAAGTTCAACTGCAGAAGAAACGGTTCCGGTAAAAAGGCAACTGTACCGCCTGTTGTTGTAAGAATCCAATTCGACTCCCCGGTTCAAGGCCCGGTATCAATAGGCTACAGCTCGCATTATGGTCTTGGCCGTTTCAGACCTTCCAAAGCATGAGGGGTTTGAAAACGATATGCTGGTAATCAGACTTTTCTTCCCATCGGGGAGGTACAATATGAGTTGGCCTCCATCTCCCTTTATGATAGCACAAAATCTGGCAAAAGCCTGTATAAGGGAACTGCCGGGAATGCAGGGAAGAAGACTTGAATCGGTTCTTGACCTATTAAGTTCAAAGCTCAGCTATGCCCTTCCTGCAGTTACCGAGGTTGGTTCAACCGGTATTATTAAAGTTGCAGCTGACGAGCCGGTTTTCATGATCTTTGAAGTGAGGCCCTCACGCGAGCAGCTTTTCGATTTGAAACAGCTGTTGGCAGTGGTTAAAACATTCGGAAGTGATCCTGTCTGGATTGATGCAGATATTACTGTTGCAAGTACTATTTGTTCGAACTGCAGAGTAACTGTAGAGGGAACTGAATCCGTATTAGTCGAGACTCTGTGCTCAGCTGATGATTACAAATACAGAAAAAAACTGTTTCCTCCGGGAGTCAGCTGGATTGAGGCTGTTTTGTCTGATGAGAGCTATCTGTCCAGAATGGGTTATCTGCAGTCACCTGCCATGATAAAAACACAGTATCACATTGCAGAAGGCCTGGTTGTCAGGAAGCACAGTCAGATTAGCACAGTTAGTTACTCCCTGCATTCAGACAGTTTACCGGATGTAACTGATACTCTCACCGTTGCCGGCGCTGTTCGCAGAAAACTTATGGGAATCAGCAGATTCCTGAACAATGGAGATCCGGCAAAGGTGTCACGTGTTTTCAGTGCGAAAAATAGGAATGGCAGCCCTGCAACGGACCATGCTCATGCCTACTACTTACCCTTTGCTCGGAAAATCGACAGTTGTCTGAATGAAATGATAGTGTATTCAAAATCAACATTTTCCGTCCATGATCTTAGGGTATTGCAACGGCTCACAAGTATTCCGGTGAAAGATAAACCCGATATCAGTTTTTCAATCAAATCTCTGGGAGAAAAACTTCCTTTCAGCTCAAAAACATGGATAAGCACAACTCCGTTTGTTACAAACAGGCATCACCGGCGGAGCAGAGGAAGCTGGCAGGAATGGATGAAGGCCGAATTACTCAGGGAGATAGAAGTACATGGTATTCAGTGTCCGGAAGGTATCGATATAATGCACACGTGTTCTGGGAGAGAAGTGAATTACTTTGAAGTCCGAAGGAAAAACGCAGAGACAAAGAACATTACTGCTTTCAGATTGATCTTCAATCAGGAGCAGGAGGGACCATTTTCGCTGGGAGCACTTGCACATTTCGGCGTTGGTATGTTCCTACCGGAAAGCGTATTCAGATGAGTCAGCTTCTTCCAGTAAGAATGCTCCTTCAGCATATCTATTGTAACAGATTGTTTTACCTTGAGTGGGTCGATGGCGAGTTTGAGCACAACAAGTACACTGTGGAAGGTACTTTTACCCATCGCAATGTAGATACAGACGGGGAAAAAACAGAATATGAAAAAACACTGGAAAGAAGAACTTCTGTTTCCCTGTCCTGTGAAGAAGAAGGCATTACGGGTAGGATTGACCTTATAGAAACAAAGGATGGTTTTGTTCAGCCGGTGGAGATAAAAAGGGGGGTACTTCCGGACAGAGGGCCGTGGTTTGATCACATGATTCAGGTTACAGCATATGCCATGCTGCTGCGAAGTGTTGGCAAACAGGTAAAGGAAGGAGTTCTTTACTATGCCAAATCGAAGAGAAGAGCAGTTATACAAATCACCGGGGGCAGACTGGATGCAACAAGAAAGTGTATTCGGGAAGCAAAACAAACAGCTTTGCTGCCAAAGCCTCCTCCTCCGCTTCGCGATAGTAAAAAATGTGAAAGCTGTTCTCTCAACAACATTTGTCTGCCCGATGAATACTGGGCAGTCAAAGAAAGTTCGGAACCGCAGCGCAGAATAATAGCAGCTCGTGATGATGGTATACCTTTGTATGTTCAGGATCAGGGAGCCCATATCAGCCGTACCGAGAACAGGCTGAAGGTATTTCTCGGCAAGCACTCTCTTGGAGAAATACTGCTTCATGAAACTTCTCAGGTTTGCATAATGGGAAACATACAGGTAACAACTCAGGCACTGCATGCATGTATGAACAATGACATACCTGTTCTGCATTTTACATCAGGTGGGTACTTTCTTGGTGTTTCGCAGCCTCTTTCAACAAAATCGGCCAGGGTAAGAATCCATCAGGCAGAACTGTCTGCCAATGAAGATTTGAAACTCAGAATTGCCAGGCAAACAGTTGAAGCAAAAATACGGAATCAGAGAACCATACTGAAGAGAAATGCCAGAAACCTTGATGAGCAGGTGGTAAGGGATCTTGCAGCCCTTGCTGCAAGGGCAAAAAGTGCAGAAAACACCCAAACCCTTCTTGGCCTTGAAGGAGCTTCTGCAAGGCTCTACTTCCAGAGTTTCAATAGTATGCTGAAAACAAAAAGTACATACACGTTTGACTTGAAAACCCGCAACAGAAGACCACCGAAAGACCCGGTCAACGCAATGCTTTCCTATGCCTATGGAATGCTGGTTAAAGATTGTACCGTGGCTCTGTACGCTGCAGGTTTTGAGCCATGTCTTGGTATATACCATCAGCAGAGACCGGGCAGACCTGCACTCGCCCTTGATCTTATGGAGCCCTTCAGACCCATCCTGGCAGACAGTGCCGTTATTTACGCAATAAACAACAATATGGTGAAGCCAAGAGACTTTGTGAAAGGCATAGATTCAGTAACAATGAAGCCTGAAGCAAGAAAAGCCGTGATTCAGGCTTACGAGAAGCGTATGGAACAGCTGATTACACATCCGGTTTTCGATTACAGAATCAGTTACAGAAGGGTACTTGAGGTGGAAGCCAGGCTTCTGTCAAGATTCATCTCAGGGGAACTGGAAACATATTCCTGTTTTACAACGAGGTAGCATTGAGAATAGTATATGCAGTAACCTATGATGTGGCAGACAATAAAAGAGTTCAGAAAGTCTTCAAAAAAATGAAGAATTGGGGAGATCATCTTCAGTACTCGGTGTTTCTCTGTCACTTGAACGACAAGGAACTTGCGCAGATGAAGGGTGAACTTCACGGCATTATTAAGCATGATGAAGATCAGGTCATGATTATCAGACTTGGTCCTGAAAACGGAAATGCCAGGAAGGCAATCGAAACGGTAGGCAAAACCTACAATCCCACTTCAAGAAGCGCACGGGTTTTCTGAAAGACCTTTACATTCCACAAAAAAGCTGTATATTTGTAACTGCTTGACACGAAGAGAGATAGTAAATGTCACATCAGATAAAGTATGATTTATCAGATATATTCACAACCCATTCATCTTTCGAGCGGTTCAATGCCCCTGGAATTGCTGGGCACCACTCGTTCTTATTAGCCAACAATCAAATAGCCACGTGTATCATATTCAATCAGCATGTAATATCTCTCCCTGAACTTGCGCCTCTCGAAATAACTCTGTATCTTCTTCCCGTGCAGTACCCCCAGAGGGAGCTGTTTCCGGACTCGAATGAGTCCGGCTCCATTGAAGCTTCTACAAGAGAGTCCCTTTTAGCAAGAGCTTCTATAGTTTCCGGACTCGAATGAGTCCGGCTCCATTGAAGCCAGGGCAATAACTTGCAAGGTTAGGGGTGTCCGTGTATGTTTCCGGACTCGAATGAGTCCGGCTCCATTGAAGCCAACTGATCGGAGGCGGAACTAAGCGGCGGAATAAGGTTTCCGGACTCGAATGAGTCCGGCTCCATTGAAGCGTACGCAGCAAATGATACAGAAGATGGAGAAGTGTCTTGTTTCCGGACTCGAATGAGTCCGGCTCCATTGAAGCTCAGAAGCCTGCCAGCATCCCTGGTGATAAGCAACGTTTCCGGACTCGAATGAGTCCGGCTCCATTGAAGCGGGGGTTTGACCGCATCCGCGCCCTCAACGGTACATGTTTCCGGACTCGAATGAGTCCGGCTCCATTGAAGCTATGATCCGTCCGGGTTGACTACGCCTGCGGAATGGATGTTTCCGGACTCGAATGAGTCCGGCTCCATTGAAGCATTTCTTCTCCTGCCTAT
>CAZRXU010000008.1:0-50962 GCA_964604135.1 uncultured bacterium
ACGGAGTAAAGCCCATGAGTTTCCTTCAGGTTCCCGGGGCTTCTGATGTTGTTCTTGAGTTTCACAGTCTTTCAAAAACATTCAATATGACAGGGTGGAGGATTGGCTTTGTTGCAGGTGGCGCAAATCTGGTAAACACCTTTATGGGCGCGAAAGAGAACATTGATTCCGGCATCTTTACTGCAATTCAGAAAGCCGGAGAAACCGCGATGGGTATGGATATATCAGGTTTTGAGGAGCGGCTGGAGGTTTACCGCGAAAGAAGAGGAATTCTGGTCGACGGGCTTAACAAACTGAACTGGGACATTGCAGATTCCCCCGGAACATTCTACGTGTGGGTTAAGCTTCCAAGGGGGGCTGATTCCATGGTGTTTGCCAGAAAGATGGTCAACCATGCTGGTATTGTTATTACCCCGGGAAGCGGTTTTGGAACCTGGGGGGAAGGCTACATCCGTTTTGCTCTGACCATTTCGTCTGACAGAATTCATCAGGCAGTGGGAAGGCTGGAGCAGATGGAGCTTCACAAAGGAAGGCTTCTTAAATGGTTGAAGAAAACAGGAGACTGACCGGTACTCTGCTGCTTGAGGGTATTTCCCTTACCTTGCGGCTGGGTGCGCTGCCGTTTGAGAGAATAGAGTCGAGACTGGTACCGGTTGATCTTAGGTGGACAGGTGAATTGCTTGCAGGCGGGAAACCAGTTGTAGATTACTCTGCTGTGTGTTCTGTGCTGAACAATGAACTGAAACCGGAGTACTGTTTTATTGAAGAACTTGCAGGTGATATTCTTGAGTTGCTGGAAGAGAAATGGTCTGGAGCCTGGACTGTAACAGTGCGAAAAAGTTACCCTCCGGTTGATCCTCCCATGGAAAGGGCTTCAGTTTCTGTTACCGGCGGTTATGCAACCTGAGCTTACCGGAACAGACAGCAGGGCTTTTGCCCTGGGTATTGGTGGCAACGAGGGAGATGTTCTGCAGACCATCAGAACCTGTGTCTCCACCCTCAGTAAGAACAGGCTGGTTTCCAGTTTTCGTGTATCTTCAGTTTACAGAACCTCTCCATGGGGAGGTGTTGAAGGCGGCGAGTTTCTTAACTGTGCTGTGAGCGGGTTGTGGGCAGGCAGCGATCTTGAACTGCTGTATCTGTGCCGGTCTGTGGAGGGTTTGTTCTCAGTTCCGGTTAAGAAAAACGGTGCTGCCAGAGAGCTTGATGTGGATATTCTGTTTATCGAAGGCGGCAGCACAAGTGAAGAACTGACACTGCCCCATCCGCGTATGACTTTTCGGAAATTTGTGCTTGTTCCTCTGTGCGATGTATGGTTCGGGAAAGTTCCCGGGCTTGGGCAGACACCTGCGGAACTTCTAAAGCGGGTACAGGACAGCTCTTCTATTATATTCCACAGTGATTTGCATTCACAGTAACAGGGGGCTGGGTAGCTTTGAAAAGTGCAGGGTATCTTGTTGTAGAGGGTCCTATAGGAGTTGGAAAAACAGGTCTGGCCAGAAAGCTTGCAAACAGGCTTGAAGGAAGGGCTATACTTGAGGAGACAGACGAGAATCCCTACCTGGAATTGTTTTACAGAAACAGGAAGAAGTACGGGTTTCAGGCGCAGATCTCTTTTCTTCTGGCAAGGTACATACAGCAAACAAGGCTTGTTCATCCGGATCTGTTTACCAGGTATCTGATTTCTGATTTTCTGTTCGGTAGGGGAACTGTTTTTGCGAGAGTAAGTTTAGACCCACAAGAGTTTAACCTGTACCAGCGGTTGATGGAACAGTTGAAGCCTGGCTTGACCTCTCCGGATCTGGTAATCTACCTGCAGGCATCAACAGGTGTTCTTATAGACAGAATCAACAGGAATGGAAGGGCGTTTGAGCGTGATATGAACAGAAACTGGCTGGATCAGCTGGTGGATTCTTACAACAGCTGGTTTTTGCAGGACAGACAGTATCCGGTTCTTGTTGTAAACACCGATTCAGTTGAATTCCCAGAGAGTGAAAGCTCGTTTGAAGGGCTTGTGGAAGCCATAAGAACACACCCGGGAGGGATACAGGGCTACAACCCCGTGCCGAACAAAGGATTGCTGATTTGATAGTAACAGACAGTGAAAAAACCATCTCCACACTCTGCAGCAGCTGGCGGGCAGAGGGTCTTGGCGTTGGGCTTGTTCCCACTATGGGCGCTCTTCATCAGGGGCATCTGAGCCTTGTGAAAACCGCTGTTGCCTGTGTTGACAGAGTTGTTGTGAGCATTTTTGTTAATCCGACGCAGTTCGCTGCAGGGGAGGATCTTGACAGATATCCAAGAACTCTTGAGCAAGACTGCGAACAGGTGGAAAAAGCTGGAGCTTCTGCTGTTTTCACTCCTGCCCCGGTTACTGTTTACCCGAAGGGATTTTCATCGGAAGTGCGGGTATCAGGAATTACTGAAGGGCTGTGCGGAGTTTACAGGCCAGGTCATTTTAACGGTGTTACCACGGTGTGCTCTGTTCTGTTCGGGATCGTCAGGCCGGAGGTGGCAGTTTTCGGCATGAAAGATGCGCAACAGCTGGCTGTTGTAAGGCGGATGGTCGACGATCTCCGAATGGGTGTTGAAATTGTTGCTGCACCGATTGTTCGTGAATCGGATGGTGTTGCAATGAGCAGCAGAAACAGGTATTTGTCTGCTACAGAAAGAAAGCAGGCTGCTCTGATACACAAAGGGTTGAAGAAGGCTGCGTCACTTTGCAGAAGAGGAGAGAATAGCTGCGCTGTACTGAGGCAAGCGTTTCTGCAGACGGTAAGCTCGGGTTCTGAACTTCGTGTTCAGTACGCTGAAACAGTTGACCCCGATACGCTTCTTTCAGTTGAAGCAGTTGAAAAAACAGTTCTTCTGGCAGTAGCTGTTTTTGCGGGTAAAACAAGACTAATAGACAATGTTCTGATTAAGCCGGAGGTTTAATTTTGCTTAGATGTTTTCTGAAATCGAAGTTACACAGGATGGTTGTGACCCAGGCCGAACTGGATTACATGGGTTCCATTACCATAGACAGAAATCTTATGGATATGGCTGGTATTCTTCCCCACGAAAAAGTTCTTGTGGCAGATATCGATACCGGAAACAGGTTTGAAACATACGTTCTGGAAGGTGAACGGGGAAGCGGTATTATCTGTATCAATGGCGCTGCCGCCAGGCTCTGCAGCCCCGGAGACAGAGTGATTATTCTTCAGTTCGCCTGGTTTAATATGGATGCGGATACTGTTACTGAGCCTGTGGTTGTTGTTGCAGATGATTCAAATCTCGATCCCCGGAAGCTAACATGATTACCGCAGCGGTGATTCTTGCCGCAGGTATGGGAAAGAGAATGAAATCTGATTTACCCAAGGTGCTGCATCCTGTTCTTGCGAAAACCATGGTGGAAAGGGCTGCCGGGGTTGCCGAAGCAGCAGGGGTTACAGAGGTAACAGTTGTAATCGGTCACGGCAGAGACAGGGTAATTCCCCTGCTGGAGGCCAAAGGCTGGAACTGGGCTGTTCAGAGCAGTCAACTGGGAACTGCCCATGCTGTAACCTGCGCACTGCCTCAGGTGGAGAATGCCGATGAAGTGGTAATTCTTATGGGTGATGTTCCGCTGTTGCGGAAGGAAACAGTGGGAGAGCTTATTCAGGCCAGAAGACAGGTAGAGGCCTCACTTGCAGTGCTTACCACCACGCCTCCCGATGTTTCCGGTTATGGAAGGGTAATTCTTGACAGTGAGGGCAGAATCGACAGAATTGTTGAAGAGAAGGATGCAACTGCCAGCGAGAAGGAATGCAGGGTTATTAACACGGGAATAATGGTTTTTGACGGCAGTGTTCTTGCAAAGGTGCTTTCAGGTATTGGCAATTCCAATGCTCAGAACGAGTATTATCTAACAGATGCTGTGGAGGTGGTTTCCCGCATGGGCAGAAAGGCTGTTTCTGTGTTTACGCCGAACTGGCAGGAAACAGCCGGTGTAAACAATCCGCTTCAGCTTGCTGCATGTACTGCTGAAATGAAGAGAAGGGTTGTAGAGACGCACCTTCTTGAAGGTGTTGTTATTCCCGATCCGGAATCGGTGTGGATAGAAGACGATGTGGTTATTGGAAGAGGAGCTGTAATAGGGCGCAACTGCAGGCTTTCCGGGGATACCGTTATCGGCGCAGAAGCAGTTATTGGTGACGGTTCAATAATTGATTGTGCCGTGGTAAAGCCTGGTGAGACCATTGAAGAGTACTCAATTATCGGAGTGGATTGATGACACAGAGGTTGTGGGCACCCTGGAGACATGATTACATAACATCTTCCGGAGGAAAGACCGATGAGTGTGTTTTCTGCAGAATTGGCGGAGATGACTCTTCCCTGAACACGCAGAACCTTGTTCTTCACCGGGGAGAGCACTGCTTTGTTGTTCTTAACAGATATCCGTACATCAACGGTCACCTGATGATAGTTCCGTTCCGTCACGCAGGTGATCTGTCATCACTGAACAGAACAGAGAGAATTGAGATCATGGATCTTGCAGTGCAGGCTGAGCAGGCTCTTGCAGAAGCCATGCACTGCCAGGGCTTGAACGGGGGCTGGAATATCGGTTCTGCCGGGGGAGCGGGCATACCTGGTCACCTGCACTTTCATGTTCTTCCAAGGTGGAACGGCGACACCAACTTCATGACCACTGTAGGGCAGGTAAGAGTTGTTTCCCAATCGCTGGAGCAGGCCTACGAAGCACTCTCGCCACTGTTCGGAGGCTCTTAGTGGCAAAGAGGTTATCCACGCACAGGAGGAAGAGAAAGATACTTCCCGTTGTACTGGTTTCCCTGGCGGCGGGTTGTCTGATTACACTGGCCGTGGTGTATTCTCCATCGTGGTTCCATACATACAGTGTTCCAGTTGCGCTGGAATCGGTGTTTCGCTTCAACGACTCTGTGCCTCCTCCGGATACAGTTCTTATACAGGTAAGAAACGGTGCCGGTGTTGCGGATCTTGCCAGGTGGGCACAGAATTTTCTGGAAACCCGTGGAGGGGATGTTATCTTTTACGCACCTGGTCCGCCGCTTAACGCAGGAGAGATGGACTATGCTGTTACAGTGGTTGTTTCCCATGACACTTCCTTTGCTGCGGCCAGAGCTGTGGCTGAGGTTGTCGGTGTAGGGGATTCTTCCATAGTAATGATGCTTCCCGCACCGGGGCAGATATCACCTGTTGATGTAACAATTATTCTGGGAAGGGACAGAAACGACCCTTCAGACTTTATACCATACAGAGACTGAACCCCGCATGTCGGGCAAAGGAGCGGAGGAATTTTTGAGCACAGACAAGGATAAGCCGGATGTACTTCAGCAGATAGTGGATGCCGTTCATCAGAGGCACGGATACGATGTTCTGGCAGTGGATATGACCGAGTACCCGTTAACCATGGATATCTTTCTGTTAACATCGGCAGACAACAGAATACAGAGCAGAGCCATTGCCGACCATGTGGAAAGAACCGCCCGAAGCCTGGGCTGGAAACTTCATCACAAGGAGGGGTACAGCGAAGGAAGCTGGATACTGCTTGATTTCATAGATCTGGTGGTTCACATCTTTCTTCCCGATGTAAGAAAGTACTACAACATAGAGTCACTGTGGAGTGATGCTCCCGTGATGAAATTTGAAGATAAAACAACTATTGAAGACAATGAGGACTTTACTTTTGAAATCGCCCCTTCAGATTAGAACAGGCCTTGCCGCTGTTATGAAGGCGGCGCTGGAAGATACATTTCAAGCTATTGATCCTCAGGTTGAGGTTGTACCGTCACGGAACCTATCATTCGGCGACCTGGCGTGCAGTTCTGCAATGCCGCTGGCAGGTAAACTGAAGAAGTCTCCCAGAGAAATCGCAGATGTGATGGCCGAGGGAATAACAAGCCGTTTCCCCCAGGTGGAAAAGGTAACAGTTGACGGACCCGGCTTTCTCAATATCACACTGTCAGGGAAATACCTTGCTCAGTTCACTGCGGCTGTTGCACAGGATGGAGCTGGCCAGTTTATTCCCCAGGTCGGGAAGGGGAAAACCGCTCTTGTAGAGTTTGTCAGCTCAAACCCCACAGGGCCGCTTACCGTTGGTCACTGCCGTCAGGCAGTGCTCGGTGATGCCGTTTCAAGGCTGCTTGAGGCTGTCGGGTGGAATGTGCAGCGGGAATACTACTTCAACGACGCAGGAAGACAGATGGACAAACTGGCGGAATCACTTGCCGCCAGGTACATGGGACTTCTGGGTGTTTCCATGGATATTCCCGAAGGAGGTTACCAGGGAGACTATATAGTTTCATGGGCACAGCAGCTGAGAGAAGAAAAGGGAGACCTGCTGAAGTGGCCGGAACAGATGAAACTGTTCCGGGAGTACGCAGGAAGCAGGGCATTCACTCTGATAAGTGATGACCTGAAGCTTCTGGGCATTGCATTCGACAGGTACTTTGCCGAGAGCGAACTTATCCCCGAAGCTGTTGAGGAAACAATAGAGCTTCTGGAGCAGAAGCAGCTTGTTTACAGGGACGGGGAAGATCCCAGGAAAATCTGGTTGAAACTGACTGAAATAGGCCGTCCGGACGACAGGGTGATAGTGCGCGAAGACGGCTCATTTACATACAGAATGCCGGATATCGCCTATCACCTGAACAAGTTCAGCAGGGGTTACGACCTTGTTGTAGACATCTTCGGTTCCGACCACATAGACACATGCAGAGACGTAGAGGCTGTTGTTGGCGAACTAATCGGAAAAGATGAGGTTTCCAGCAGGCTCCGAACAATTCTTCACCAGTTTGTTACTCTGGTAAGAGGCGGACAGAAGGTAAAGATGTCCACCAGGGCAGGCAACTTTGTAACTCTGCGTGATCTTGTTGATGAGGTAGGCTCTGCCGATGTTGTTCGCTACATCTTTCTTACCAGAAGGGCCGAAGCCCATATGGACTTCGACCTTGAAGCCGCAGCTGCCGATAACGAAGAGAATCCAGTGTTTTACGTTCAGTATGCTTTTGCCAGAATCGCAGGGATACTCAGAAATCCGAATACTGAAAGCTTTATTGTGAATGACCCCCGATTGCTGCTGTCTGCTCAGTCAGGAAAAGGGAGGGAAAGAGACCTTATGAGACTTCTTGAGACAATACCACTTAGGGTGGAAGCAGCAGCTACAGCTCTGGAACCCAACAGGATTCCTGATATGCTGGCTGAAGTTGCCCGGGGCTTTCACGGGTTTTATCAGCACCACAAGGTTGTTGACCCTGGAAACATGGAAACGACTGCGGCAAGGCTTACGCTGTGCATGGCTGTGCGCAATACGCTGAGTGAATTATTAACAATTCTCGGGGTTAATGCCCCGGAAAAAATGTAGAGAGGAACAGTTTATGTCTGTTCTTGTAGTTGGTTCAGTTGCCCTTGATACACTTACCACTCCTGCGGGGAAGGTTGAAGACACTCTCGGGGGGTCTGCAGTTTACTTCGGTCTTGCTGCCGGCCAGCTTTCCAGAGTTCGCATTGTCGGGGTTGTCGGCCCTGATTTTCCCAGCACAGAGAAGAGTTTTCTTACACAGAGAAATGTAGATATCGAGGGGTTAACAATAGGCCGCGGTCCCACATTCCGGTGGGAGGGCGTTTACGGTCCTGATTTTGGAGACGCAAAGACCATCAGAACCGAGCTGGGCGTATTTGCCAGCTTTGAACCTGTTCTTCCTGAAGATTACAGGGAAACTCCTTTTGTGTTTCTTGCTAACATTGATCCTGATCTTCAATTGCGGGTTCTGGATCAGGTAAAGAATCCAACCTGGATTGCTATGGACACAATGAATCTCTGGATTGAACACAAAAAAGATGTTGTTCTGAAGGCAATCAAGAAGGTCGATCTTCTGTTTGTCAACGCGTCCGAGGCTAGACAGCTGTCCGGCTCCAATGATCTGTTCAGAGCAGGCAGATACATACTGAAGCGCGGTCCCAGATACCTTGTGATCAAGCTGGGCGCCAGCGGCGTGATGGTTCTCGGGGGCCCTCAGCCATTCCTTCTTCCCGCCTGCCCTGTTAAGAAGGTAATTGATCCAACAGGTGCAGGAGACAGCTTTGCAGCAGGAATGCTTGGCTTTCTTGCCGGTACCGGGGGAGAGCTTGCATTCCGGAATATTACCCGTGGGCTGTGTTACGGTTCTGTAACTGCAAGCTTTGCAATAAGCGGTTTCGGTGTTGAAGCCCTCCGCAATCTGGAAAAGAGTGATATTGATGAGAGGCTTGGTTTCTACCTTTCCACCAACCAGCTTGACCGGGTAAAAGAATGAGCGGAATAGACTACAGAGACAGTGGCGTAAATATCGATGAGGGTCTTCGTGCAGTAGACCTGATGAAGAAGGAAGTTAAGAGAACTTTCAACAAAAATGTTCTCTCCGAACTCGGTCACTTTGGCGGGCTTTTCAGAGCGGATTTTCCGGGTATGACAGAACCTGTTCTTGTTGGCAGTATGGACGGTGTCGGTACAAAACTGAAGGTTGCAGCTCTTAAAAATGACTATACCACAGTGGGCCGTGACCTGGTAAATCACTGTGTAAACGATATTCTTGTACAGGGTGCCCACCCCCTCTTCTTTCTTGACTACATTGCCTGCGGAAAGCTTGATGCATCTGTTGCCGCAGATATTGTTACAGGTCTCGCCAGGGCATGTTCCGAAAACGATTGTGCTCTGCTCGGCGGAGAAACAGCTGAGATGCCCGGTTTTTACAACACCGGAGACTACGATGTTGCAGGAACCATCATAGGAGCTGTGGACAAAGGCAAAATAATTGACGGAACTGCAGTTGCTCCGGGTCACGGAATAGTAGGGCTTCCGTCAAGCGGCCTGCACACAAACGGTTACTCTCTGGCCCGGGCAGTTCTGTTTGAAAAGGCAGCCCTTTCAGTTAATGCCCACCACGCCACTCTTGGTGATGACACAGTGGGAGAGGCACTGCTAAAAGTGCACCGAAGCTACCTTAAACAGGTAATGCCTCTGCTTGACCAGGGGCTTGTAACTGGAATGGCCCACATAACAGGGGGAGGTATTCCAGGAAACCTTGTCAGAATACTTCCAGACGGCTGCGGAGCCTCTATTACCCCGGGGTGGCCTGTACCTCCGGTGTTCAAATTGATAAAGGAACTCGGTGGTATTGCTGAAGTGGAAATGCGCAGGGCATTCAACCTGGGGGCAGGGTTCCTGATTGTAACTCCGGAACCGGCAGAGGTATTCAAGCTGCTCAGCCAGGCCGGGGAAAAGCCATTTCATGCCGGTGTGATAACACAGGGCAGTTCCATCGAATACGAAGAGGAGGGTGCATAATGGCATCTGATCTCGCTTCGCAGCTCGCTCTGAAAAACGGAGGGAAGATCCTGCTGGCGGTTATGGATGGGGTAGGTGATCTTCCCATTCCTGAATTTGGAGGTTTAACGCCTCTGGAAAAAGCAAAAACCCCAAATATGGATAGCCTTGCAGCAGGTGGAGCCCTTGGGCAGCAGTTTCCTGTTGGAAGAGGTATCACGCCGGGCAGCGGACCAGGTCACCTGGCTCTGTTTGGATACGATCCGGTGAAGTACCTTGTGGGAAGAGGGGCTCTTGCCGCTCTTGGTATAGGCTTTCAATTAAAACACGGTGATCTTGCTGCCAGAATAAACTTCTGTACACTGGGGGAAGACGGTGTAATTCTTGACAGAAGAGCAGGAAGAATCTCAACTGATCTCTGCACTGAGCTTGTAGAAGAGCTTAAGGCTGTATCTGTTCCAGGTGTTGAGGTTTTTGTGGAGCCTGTGAAAGAGCACCGGGCATGTGTTGTGTTCCGCGGCGCCGGTCTTTCTGAGCATCTGCACGATACCGATCCGGGGCTTGTGGGCGAAAAACCTCTTCCTGTAACTGCAACAGATTCAGATGCTCGCAGCGCTGTGAAGATTGTTGGTGAATTCATAGACAGGTCCATGGGTATTCTGAAAGACAAGTCACCTGCCAACGGGCTGCTGCTCCGTGGTTTTGCTCTTCATGAAGACCTTCCTACAATGCAGAGCAGGTACAAGCTGAACCCTGCAGCTGTTGCTCTTTACCCCATGTACCGCGGTGTGGCCTCTCTTGCAGGCATGGAGCAGTTTCAGTCGGATCCCGCAGACCTCACCGGAGAAGTCAGGGCAGCAAACGCGGCACTGAAGGCCGGGAAAGACTTTGTTTTTCTTCACCACAAATACACAGACAGTTCAGGTGAGGATGGAGACCACGAAAGAAAAGTTCGGGAGATAGAGAAATTCGACGCAGCAGTTCCGGAACTGGTTAAGTGCGGGTTCGATGTTATCTGTATAACCGGTGACCACTCTACCCCCTGTCCCATGAAACTTCACAGCTGGCATCCGGTACCGGTTCTTATCCATGGCGGACCACAGAGAACAGGATGGAACAAAAGGTTCACAGAGAGAGAAGCTGCTTCAGGTGCCCTGGGTACATTCAAAGGCAGTGAACTGATGCCGCTTCTTCTGGCGGCAGCAGGAAGACTGGCGAAGTTTGGGGCCTGACTTCTGTCGTTCGGCTCTTGTGTGTCTTTCCGGCGGAGTGGATTCAACTGCAGCTCTGCTGCGGTGCAGCACGCTGTTCAGCTCAGTAAGAGCAGTTTACGTGCAGACCGACCGCAGCCCCCCCCCGGATCAGGCGTATGAATCGTGCAGACAGCTTGGAGTAGAGCTTTCAGTTGCCGATGCAAAGACGCTTTTCAACACGGAAATTAAGCAGTTTACAGTGGAGGCTTACAAGTTCGGCAGAACTCCTAATCCATGTGCTCTGTGCAACGCCAAGGTCAAACTGGCAGTTCCGTTTTCCATGCTTACCCCGGGGGAGTGCCTGGTAACAGGGCACTACGCCGGGAATTCGGCAGGTATTCTCCAGCGGGGAAGAGATCCCTCCAAAGACCAGTCTTACTTTCTGTCTCTCGTTCCTGTTGAGATACTGAGCCGCTGCTATTTTCCCCTGGGAGAGAGTTTTAAGAAAGATGTCAGAGTTGAGGTTCTTGAAAGCGGGCTTTGTTTTGTAGAGAGAGAAAGCCAGGATCTGTGTTTCCAGAGGACCGGTGCCGGTGTTCCCGGGGATGTAGTGGATGCAGATGGAAACATCGTTGGCAGGCACAATGGGCTTGACGGCTACACGCCAGGGCAGAGAAAAGGCTTTGGAGCACACAATGGCAGGAAGTATGTGATACGGCTGGACATTCTCACCAACAGGCTGATAATTGGAGAGGAACAATACCTTTACAGTGAAAGCTGTGTTCTGAATAATATCAACTGGTTGATGAAGCCAGTTGAAGAACGATTTGCATGCATGGTTCAGACACGCTACAGAAAGAAGGCTGTACCTGCAGATGTTTCCATGAACAGAGATGGTACACAGGCTGTGGTGGAATTTCATGATCCACAGAAGGCTGTGGCTCCAGGTCAGGTTGGGGTTATGTTCCTCTCTGATTCCGTCATTGGCGGTGGTATCATAGACAGATACGAAGGAGACACTTATGCCTAACAGAATAAAGCAGGAGATAGACAGGCTGAAGAATGAGCGTGGAGCAATCATTCTTGCACACAGCTACCAGCCGGGCAACATTCAGGACACAGCCGATTTTGTAGGAGACTCTCTTGAACTCTCTCGTATTGCAGCTGCTGAATCTGCCGAGATGGTGGTGTTCTGCGGTGTGAAGTTTATGGCGGAAACCGCCAAACTGCTTTCTCCAGACAGCACTGTTGTGCTGGCTGCACCTGACGCAGACTGTTCTCTGGCTGCCAGTATGAGCGGTGATGATCTCAGACAGATGAAGAAGCAGTATCCCGGCGCAGAGGCAGTTATCTATGTAAATTCCACAGTTGATCTCAAGTCGGAGGCCTGGTCTTGTTGCACAAGCGCAAATTCTATTGAGATCGTTGAAGCAGCACCTTCAGATGAAGTTATCTTCGGCCCTGACAGGAATCTGGGTACATGGGTTGCAGAGAATACGAACAAGAAGCTTCATATCTGGCCCGGGGGCTGCCATGCTCACAGCGGTGCCGATATCCGGAACTTAAGAGAGAAGAAGGCTGAATGGCCTGATGCCAGGGTTCTTGTTCACCCAGAATCCCCTTCGACATTTCTGTGGGAGGCTGACGAGGTTCTTGGAACAGGCGGAATGATAAAGTATGTAAAAAACTCTTCTGCAGACAGGTTTATTATAGGCACAGAAGAAGGCATGATATACCGTCTTGAAACCCTGTTTCCCGGCAAAGAATTCAAGGCTGCAGGGAAAATTATCTGTTCCGATATGGGTTACACCACTCCCGAGATGGTTCTCAAAGCCCTTGAATCCCGGGGTGATGGAATAGAGATTCCCGCTGAGCTGGCAGACAGGGCCTCTGCTGCAGTTCGAAGAATGACGCAGACAGGGTAGGTGGAGTTTGCTGAAAGCTGCTGTAACTCAGGTCTGGTACGACAACGAACACAGTATTATCGGGGAATACGGTCCATTTCGGTACAGTCTCAATCACAGTTACGCTGCATTGCTTGATCGATCTGGTCTTCTTCCGCTTGCAGTTCTTCCGGTGAACAGTTTAACTCCCATGGAAATACTTGCAGAATTTGATATCCTCGTACTTACAGGTGGCGGAGATCCTTCTCCATATCTGTTCGGCAGAACAGATCAGGGAAGCCGGAATCCAAGACCATACAGATCAACCTGGGACTTGAGACTTTACCGTACTGCAAGAGAGCTTGATATGCCCATTCTCGGTATCTGCCTTGGAATGCAGCTTATGGGTATTGCAGAGGGGGTTGCCCTCATTCAGGATATTCCCGGGGGCGAAGTGTTTCACGATGGTTCTGCCAGCAATCCGGTTAAGCATAAGATCACTTTCAAGCCAGGCAGCCGGCTTTACTCTCTGTTTGGCAAAGAGGCTTCGGTTTCCTCTTCTCACCATCAGGCACTTGAAAAAACTCCACCGGGTTATACGGTTACTGCTACAAGTGAAGACGGGCTGATTGAAGCTATTGAAAGCACAGACGGAAGAGTTATGGGCGTGCAGTGGCATCCGGAAAGAGACAGCACCGGTGAGCCCATAATAAGTGCTGTGATGAAGCTGGCAGGTGGGTAATGATATACCGGTGTTTGCCTGAAAGGGTCAGCAGAATTTGGGGTTCTCTTCCACCGGAGCGGGAAGGTGGTGAACCAACCGGAGAGATCTGGTGGTTTTCCAGCGAAACGGTTTTGGTAGCGGATAATGGAGTATCAAGCAAGGCAAAAGAGTTTTTCCCGGGAAACTCTGTTCCGATTGTGGTAAAAACCCTGCATGCTGCCAGAAATCTTTCTGTACAGGTTCATCCCGGCTGTGACGGAACGGAACCGGTTAAAGACGAATCGTGGGTGGTTCTTGGCGGCAGTGGAAAAATACTGCACGGAATCGCAGACGGCACCACGCCAGAGCAGTTTAGAAGCGCCGTCCGCGATGGCTCGGTAGAAACAATCCTGCAGGTAATTCAGTCTGAACCGGGGCTTGTTGTTCACCTGCCTGCAGGTACTGTTCACGCCCTGGGCGCCGGGCTTACAGTGCTGGAGGTTCAGCTGAACTGTGCTGTTACCTACCGTCTGTGGGACTATGCAAGAACAGACATTAAAGGTAACCTGAGGGAGCTTCATGTAGAAAAGGGTCTAAAGGCAGTTAATTGGAAAAATATGGGCAGAGCTTATGTGGTGGCAGGCGATTACCTGGATGCAGGCACATACTTCCTTAGAAAAGCAGAACCGGGTTCTGTGCAGTTAAGACCACTGGAACTGGTGTATATACCAGGGGAAAACCGGTGCCTTTTTGCCGATGGGGAAGGCGGAACTGTTTCAATAACACACAACTCATGGGTATTGGGGATGACAGATGAGTAACACAGGAGTTTTTGCGGTGATAATGGCTGGAGGCCGTGGAACCAGATTCTGGCCCGCTTCAACAAACGCCAGACCTAAACAGTTCATGGATCTTCTGGGCGGAGGTACCATGCTTCAGAAAACAGCTGGCAGATTCGCGGGCATTACAGGTTCCGACAGGGTTCTGGTGGTTACAGGGGCTTCACACAAGGAACTTGTGAAACTGCAGCTTCCGCTGCTTCCGGAGAACAATCTTCTTCAGGAACCAGTTGGCAGAAACACAGCTGCGTGTATTGGATGGGCTGCGGAAACCCTAAGACGGCGGGGATACGGAGAAAGCATAATGGTGGTTGCAGCAAGCGATCACAGGATTGAGCCAGTTGAAGGATTTGAAGAAACTGTTCGTAATGCTGTAACTCTTGCTGAAAAGGGTTATCTGTGCACTATCGGTATAACTCCGGACTATGCTGCGACAGGCTACGGTTACCTGCAGACAGGGGAGGAGATCAAACCGGGCAGACGGGTGAAAAGTTTCCGTGAGAAACCCGACGAACAAACTGCTTCCATGTACCTGAAATCAGGGGATTACCTGTGGAACTCCGGGATGTTCATCTGGAAAGTCAGCAGCTTTCTGGAAGAACTGAAGAAGTACATGCCGCAACTGTACAGGGGAATACTGCAGTTGCCTGATACCACATCTCCTTCCGAAGATGCGTATGGTGCACTTCAGTCGCAGTCTATCGACTACGGCGTTATGGAGAAAACGAACAAAGCAGTAGTAGTACCTGCTCTGTTCCAGTGGAGTGATATAGGAGACTGGCCAGGTGCAGGGCGGGCAGGAGTTTCAAAGGGCAGCAGTATGTTTTTAGATTCAGAGAACGTTCTTGTCTACGATGAAACAGACAGATTGACTGTGGTAGTGGGATTGAGCAATGTGAGTGTGGTTTCAACCGATAAAGCACTTCTGGTGATGGCTGACTCTGATGCCCAGAAGGTACGCGAAGTTGTCAGCAGACTTGAAAAGACAAGACCTGATCTTGTTTAAGACACACAGATGCAGGGTGCAATGAACTTCACACTGAAACAGATTGGAACCATACACACACCGTACACAGACACTGCACCGTATCAGCCTGTTGATGCCGGAGATGATGTATTCTTTCTGGAACTCTTCGACGGTTATTTAGAAGGGCTTCAGGATCTGTCTAAATTCGGTTACATGTATCTGCTCTACTACCCCACAGAGTTACAGAAAAGGCTGATATGGTTGTATCTCCCCCCTGGGCGGGAGGTAAAGAGATCGGAGTATTTGCAAGCCGTTCACCGGTAAGGCCGAACCCAATAGGGTTGAGTGTTGTTCAGATAAAATCTGTTGCTGAAAACAGGGTATACACCTCAGGTCTGGATGTGTTTGACGAAACGCCCCTGCTGGATATCAAGCCGTATATTAAAGATCTGGACAACAAACCCGAGGCTAACTACGGGTGGCTCTCAAATCTTGATGACATGGAACACCTTACTTTGCACATAAGGGGTATTCCTCACGAACATTGAGAACAGGTGTTTTACCTTATTGTATTGTAACCGGAGCCCCCACAGGAAGCCAGAAGTAAGCCCATCTGGCCGTGAAATAACCAAGACGCACGCATCCGTGGGACAGAGGTTCACCAAGCAGGTGTTCCACAGAAAGGGAGGCCTGATGAAGCCCTATGGTTCCCGTGTTCTCTATCGCCTGCCAGTATGGCATATTGATTCTGTAGGTGCTGGAAACCGGGTTCCACCTTTTATAAAGTACTCTGAAATTGCCGCTTGGCGTTGCGTACCGCGGTGGTCTTCCTGTTGAAACGAGGGCCAGATTTGCCTCACGCCCGCCATCAAGAAAAACAATGGTTTGCAGCTCTTTACTGACTATTGCTATTCGTTCCGCAGATTGTGCTTCTGCGAATACGACCTGAGCGGGAAGAATTGAAACAATTCCCCTTAATAGCAGGAAAGGCACAACGAAGCAGTTCAGAGGGAACCCCCATTCGGTAATCAGAAGCAGTTTGTTTTCGCAACAGTCTTTTACTCTGCTACGGATTTCCTCTTCAGTCAAGGGCAGAGAGTTGACTTTCAAGTTGTATTGAAGCAGATTTCCAGCTGTGTGCTCTGTGGGTGTTCCTTGAAATTCCAATATTATATTTGAATGGAGGGTTGATTTGAATCTCGCGAAAATTGTTGTCACGCTGGCAGCCGGGCTTCTCATTGTCGCCGGTTGTTCATCTCCGGCTGTTACCGGTATCAAAGTTCACATACAGAATGGCGAATACCAGGATGCTGTGGCTCTTGCTGACAGTGTTATAGCAAATGGTGAGGGTTCCAATGCTGAGGTGTGGTACTGGAAGGCCAGAGCATACAGTATGATGCACGTGTGGGATGAAGCCGCAGTATCTTTTGTTAAAGCGTATGAACTTGATCCTCTTACAGCAGCCCAGATGACATCCTACTGGCCCGCCTTTTACAACACAGCTGCGGGTTATGCTTCCGAAGGAAACAATGAAGATGCGATAAGTATGTTGGAAACAGGAAGCCAGATAGTTCCTGACCGCCCGGAGTTCGACCAGATGCTCGGTGATATTGCTCTGAAAGAGCAGAAGTATGATGAAGCAATTGAGTACTTTGAAGCATCAGTTGATCTTGCCGTTGCAAAAATGGATGAACTCAGAGCGAGTATTGAAGCATCTCAGGATCCAGACTATACAGAGCAGCTGGAAGATGCCATGGACAACATGGTGCACAGCGTTGTTCTTTCCACATACAACACAGGTGCTATTCTGGAAAACCGCTACATAAACTGTGAGGATGAAGCTGAGGCTGAAGCTATTTTGAATGAAGCTGAAGCAGTATACGGCAGAGGTATTGAGATTGACCCTTCAAGCGCCGACCTTATGACCGGTCTTGCTGAGTTCTATATTCTCTCTCAGCAGTTCGATAAGGCGCTTGCCATCTACGACAGTGCTCTTTCCGCCATCGACGCTGGTGTTGAAGAGGGCTGGATTCCTGAAGAAGATGCTGCCGAAATGAGAGGAGAGGTTCTTCTTACGAGAGGGTTTACCTTTATTGAAATGGAGAGATTCGATGAAGGTATTGCCGCACTTGAAGAGTGTAGAGCCCAGATGGGTGATACCTATCAGGTGCTTGCAATGATCGGCCACGCCAATTTCGTCATGGAAAACTATGACGAGTCTCTCGCTGTTATGACTCAGCTCGCGGAAACCGAGGGGCTTACAAACGAGCAGTACGCTAACGCATGGTACATGGTGTATGCCAATCACATCCGTCTCGAGCGAGACAATGATGCTCTTCAGGCAATACAGAATGCCATTCAGTACGATGGCAACAATGCAGATTACTATGAATACATGGCTCAGACCTACAGTACCCTTGGAAGAAACAGTCAGGCAATAGAAGCCATGGCCAAGTCTCAGAGTCTGCGTTAGCCAGAGAATACTACACCAGAGCCCGGCATTCAGCCGGGCTCTTTTAATATCAAGTCTTGCTGCTGTGCGGTGCTACTTCAAGCGAACAAGAAGCTGGTTCTTTTCCACACGTTCTCCAGCTGAAACGGCTACAACATCAACAGTACCTGAAACAGGTGCTGTTATCTCGTTGTACATTTTCATGGCATCAAGAATAAGAAGAACATCACCTTCCCTCACAACACTACCAGCTGATGTCTTTACCTCGATAACGGTACCGGGGATGAAGGCATTCACAAGCCTGATATCTGACGGACTCCATCTTTTGTCGAAGGAATCCGGTACTTCAGTTTCGTAGATGGTTTCATCTATGTTGAGTTTTCTCAGTTCATTCTGCATTGTTTTGCTCCTGAACCTAAAGAGGAATGTTGCCGTGGCGGCGGAACGAGTTTCCGTGGTCCTGCCTGCCTGCGTATTCAAATGCCTTCATAACTATTTCTCGCGTATTACGGGGTTCCGTAAGAACATCGACATAGCCTTTTGATGCTGCAACATATGGGTTAGCAAACTTGTCTTCGTATTCCTGAATTTTGCTCTGACGTGTGGCTTCAGGGTTGTCGCTGGCAGCAATTTCCTTTCGGAAAACAATGTTTGCAGCACCTTCTGCACCCATAACTGCGATTTCCGCTGTAGGCCACGCTATAACACTGCTTGCTCCGAGGTGGCGGCTGCACATTGCTATGTATGCTCCGCCGTAAGCTTTGCGCATGATAACTGTAACTTTTGGCACTGTGGCTTCACTGTAGGAGTACAGAAGTTTTGCACCGTGCCTGATAACTCCTGCATGCTCCTGATCCACCCCTGGAAGGTAGCCTGGCGTGTCTACAAAGGTAAGCAGGGAGATACCAAAAGCATCGCAGAAACGGATAAACCGTGCTGCTTTGTCTGAAGCATTCACATCCAGAACTCCCGCAAGATATCTGGGCTGATTTGCAACAACACCTACGGTTTTACCGTTCAACCTGGCGAAGCCAACAACAATGTTCCTGGCGTAGTGTTCATGTACCTGCATGAAGTCGCTGTTGTCTACAATACCCTTAATAACATCGGTAACATCGTATGCTTTTCTGCGGTTGTCCGGAATGATGTCATCAGATATTCCCTTTACAGGATCAGCAGGTTTGTACACAGGTGGCGCTTCCAGGCAGTTTGCAGGGAGAAAGCTGAGAAGTCTCTTTATCTGCTGAAATGCCTCTCCCTCGGTTTTTGCATAGAAATGTGCATTTCCAGTAACTGAAGTATGGGTTCTGGCCCCCCCGAGAACCTCGGGAGAGACATCCTCACCGAGAACTGTTTTGATTACTTGCGGTCCTGTTATGAACATATTGGATATTTTCTCGACAACAAAAACGAAATCGGTCAGAGCCGGAGAGTAAACTGCTCCCCCGGCACAAGGACCCAGGATAAGAGAAAGCTGGGGGACAACACCGCTGAAAGTTGTGTTTCTAAGGAATATCTCACCGTAACCGTAGAGCGAATCAACGCCTTCCTGAATTCTGGCTCCTCCTGAATCATTGATGCCGATAAGCGGTATTTTCCTGGTTCCAGCACCGTCCATTACCTTAACGATCTTTGCCGCGTGGGCTTTTCCAAGGGAGCCTCCTGCAACGGTAAAATCCTGCGCAAAGATAGCTACAGGGCGGTTGCTAATTTTTCCGTAACCAGTGATTACACCGTCACCTGCAAGTTTTTTTCTGTCCATTCCGAAATCTGTTGATGAATGTTCAACGAACAGGTCAGTTTCCAGGAAAGAGCCTGTGTCCAGAATCTCATCAACTCTTTCTCTTGCTGTGAGTTTTCCGCGTTTCTTCTGCTTTTCCTGAGCAACATCTCCGCCACCCTTGAACAGATTCTGCACTTTGGTGCCGAACTCAGTTAACCTTCTTTTAATAGACATCTATGTTCCCTCCCCGCCTGCTGGCGTGTATCTGTTTTCCAGTTTTTCCAACAACAACAGCCGTTCAGTGGCGTACATAGGCAGAACTATATCGTGTTCAACGAGCCAGCGATACTCCACCCCAGCATCCCGGATTCTGTTCATATCCCATAGGCTGTTCGCCATAACAAGTCTGGCTTCAGCGAAAAGAGGAGACACTGCCAGAGCCCTGCTGCAAAGCTCAACCGCCTTTAAGTGATTACCACCTGTACGGAAAACCAGCGCAGACTTTTCAAGTACAATGGGATTATCTGCCATACGCAGGGCCATGTCTGTCAGTTCTTCCGCGCGAGTTTGTTCTCCGGACAGGGAATATAACCATGCACATTGAGCAACGCCCCATGGGGGCAGTGAATCCAGGCAGAGTTCTGCTTCATCAAGGGCTTTACATTGCTGGCCCGTTACCCATAATGACATGATGTCAACCACTTTATTGTCCCATTTATAGCTGATAATGCCAGTAGGAATGCCGGCTATTTCCTCCCCCCCTCGGAATTTGCCATTCTGCAGCCACGAAACCGCTGACTGCAGAGTGAGATCACGGGATAACTGGGCACTGACAGCAGCTGACTGGAGATCACCATTTCTGCATGCATTCCAGCAGAGAAGGGTCTGGTAGTGAATGCCTTCACCTTCACCGCTCAGTTGAAGTGAATACTCCGGATCAAGACGGAATTCAAGAGCTTGAATTGCATAGTCGAGAATGCTGTGTTCAGACTGGCCTTTTTGAAAAAGCAGTTCCGGAAGAGCAGCAGCAGGCAGCTTGTACAGGGGTATAGTAAGAAAGAAGTCAGGGTCAAGAGGGTCGAAGTATCTGAATGCCAGAGATTCCAGACCGGTGTTCTGAAGCAGTCCCCACTTTGCGTACGTACTTGTGAGTCCGTCTGTTTGTATTGGAACCCATTCTGGTAGCTTTGCAGCTAAATATACGGAACTGCACCGATCTCTTGAACTGTAGATCATCAGGTTGAAATCGTACCTATCAAACAGCCATTTCTGTACGCAGATATATCTCTGATCAGGAGCTATAATAAGTAAAAGATAGTCTCTGAAAAGAGCCTCTGAAAACAGCAGACATCTTCCATCCATGAACAGAGGAAGTTGCTCACCAAACCTGAATTCAAGGTATCCCGATATTTCATTTGAATTGAATAGAACAGCCTGCTCCATCAGTTCCGGATTGTTTTCAAGGAGATTGGCAATTTCAACAGGGTAAACATCCCAGTCAACTTCAATTCCCAGCTTCTTCGGCGGCCCGATTTCACGGGGAACACCGTAAGCAAAAGGAATAGTTAGCAGAACAACTGCAATAACAATACCTACGGAACGATGGAGTTTAATTTTCAGCATTCCAGGTACCCAGGCAAGTATAGCAGGAGCCAGAAGTTCACCGTTTCTGCTGGCGAAAACTGTAGCAGTTGTAAGTATAAAAAGAGCTATGATCTTTCCTGGGACTATTTTCTTCGAAAAGCGGATTAGCAGGCCAGTAGTTCCAAGAGTCAGACCAGTCAGTATAAGAGCGGTTTTGCTGATGATTCTTTCGGGAGCGTATCTTGGATCAAAAGGACTCCACCACTCCCGTATGGATTGCTTGAAAAGAGGCTGAGCCAGGAATGCCGGAAGGTATTCGAGAGTTCTGAATCCATTGGGGTGTATTCCACTCGCGAGGAGTAGAACTGCCGGAGGAAGAAGCCATCTGAAAAAATCCCTGTATTTGCCGTTGGAAATTTCCTCTATGGCGGGCAAAGATGCTAGAAACATACCCATGACAAATCCTGCATGAGTATTTACCCAAAGAATTTGAAGCGGTAGAAGTTGAAGTGCAAGTTTCCAGGGTTTGTGTGTTTTAAAGGAAAGTATGTACAGGTACAGTGAAAAGAAGAAAATACTGAAAATGTGCGGTCTCGCTATCCACCTGGGTTGGGCAAGAGCCAGCCAGAAAGCCCCGAGCGCAAATGCCAAGCGGGGTTTAGCTCCGTTTTTAATAGATGCTTTGAATGCAAAAAACACAGAAAGACCGATAAACAGAGCTTTAAGCAGCACAGGACCGGCCTCACCAAGGGTAATCCACGAGAGGGCCATTGCCGACTCTGCCAGCCATTCATGCTGGATCCAGTATGCACCCTCACGAGTCCAGGTGAACGGGTCAGCGGTTCTTATTTCTCCCGTTTCAATGATGTCAATACCGTTGCGGAGGTGCCAGAAAATATTGCCATTGTGTATGGGAGTTAAGGAGTATAGCACAGCTGTCAGTGACAGCAGCCAGCACAGCAGTGCTGCTTCAGTAAACCTCTCTAATAGTCTCAATTCGTCTCCGTGTTAGTTTGGTTGCTGCAAATACAAGTGCTTTCGTGTAGAAACTGTCAGACAAAACAGGGTCGCTCTCCTGAATCATTCTCCTCATCCATGCTTCTGCAATGATATCCATCGCCATTGGGTCGGGTGACCTTCCCTGGAATCTAAACACTGCCATGCCATTGAAGTTTGGAGCACGGGGAATAAGTTGTTGCGAAGGGTTGAAGATCAGACCTTGAAGAGTAAAGTCTTCTGTTCTGTTCCGGGCTCTGGAAATATGTACCGTCCTGTCACTAATTAACGGTGGGACTAAACCAAGTGGTGAGAATTCAAAGTAGTTTCCGTAGGGGGCGGAAAGCAGAATATCCTTTCTAAAGCCAGGGATCCTCTGAGCGTAAGCAGCATAGAATGTGTCATGTGCCACAGGTCTGTATATGGAGCCCGCTGGAAGAGCAGACATTACAAGTACTATTGCCAGAGGATACACCTCAAGGCTGTTGAACTGACTCAGTACAGATGCCGATGCAATAAACAGAACCGTTCCTGCCAGCGCCGGGAGGAAGCTGATGTTCAACCTTCTGAAAGCAGTATATCCCAGCATGGTTGCAACAGCCCCTAAAAAGCTGTTCAGCATTCTCAGATGGCCGTACAGAGGTGACAGTGCGATTGAGAATACTCGGATAATCATGAGAAAAAGCGGGTAACCAGGCGCATGAGCTATTTGAAGCTCAGAGCCGCATACGGCGAATTCAGCACCATCTGTGGCATCAAAAGAGGGCGGGCCAGTGACAAGAGTCAGCAGAAAAAAAACTGCTGATACTCCGAATACAATCAGTATTTTGCTTCGCATACTACAGACTCGAGTGAATCACACAGAGACTGTGCCCATTGGATTCCCTCCAGTGACTCTTCCCAGTACTCTGCTTCCTGTAATGCTCCCTGTGCCTTCAGTATACCAGCCAGAACAGCCCGATGCCCGACCATTCCAGGGTAGCAGAAAACGGCGTATCTTGCCGTAATTACAGCTTCTCTGAAATTTCCTGTTTCCAGCGCTGCATTCAATGCAGTTGAAAAACTTGTTCTTGACGGGATATGCTCACTAGCGATGATCCTTGAAGCAAACAACAGTGTACTGTCTTGGTTTTCTGCAGCGGCAAACCACATTGTAGCGGTCTCGAGAACTTCCAGCCCATCTGGTTTAAGAAGGATGCATCTGTTAAGCAGGTCTTTTCTGTCTGCGGTACCGGTGGAAATTACAGATGCCTTCAGTCGCGCCAGCATTAATGGCAGACAATACCCGAACCTTGATTCAGCCTCCGTGTACAGAGAGTCCCATGTTGTATTTCCGGCAACAGCCGCAAGAACAATTGTTTTGGCCCAGTCTTTAGCCGCAGCAACTGGAGAATCGAGGAAAGCCATAGAGTACTGAAGTGAACGCAGAGTATCACCCATGGTCAGGTGTGCTGTGGCCATTGATTTTAAGATCATAGGGTTCATTCCAGTTATCGAGTGTATGTGGTTCAGCGATGCAGTATCTCCTGAGAGCGAAAGGAATGAAACTCTCATGTTTATAGCACTGTTTAGTTCTGATTCGTTTGCAACACGGGTATAGAGATCAAATACCCTGTTGAATTCTGTGGTGTCCTTTCTGGCAAATGCCAGGTTCATAATGACTTTCATCAAAGAAACACTGGAATCTCCCCTTGCAACCGCAGTTTCGCACACGTATCGTGACCTTTCATTTTGGCCTGTAAGGTGAGTGGTTTCCCCCAGAGTCAGCCAGGAACCTCCTCCCGCTGCAAGCCTGGCTGCCGATTCCAGAGCAAGGCCTACCCGCGAGGATCTGGCAAAAGTATCTGTTCTTCTTAAAAGACCTCTGTGCCATGCGCTTTCAGCGGATGAAGGAGGGTAAATCAGCACAGCGGCAAGAGGAATAACCAGAAGAACGGCTGCCGGAGCTTTTTTCTGTGCAAGAAAGACTGCCACAGGAATAACCAGAAGAGACAGTACCGCAGCAGGTGAGGCAAAGGAAAAACCAGCAGGTGACAGGCAGGTTACAAACAGAGCTGCAGCAAACACGGCTTGTATTAACCTTTTGGGGCCCGGCAAGTTGGCTGCCGCAAACGCAAAGCCTGCAAAAACAAGCGTTTCCCAACCGGATGCCCAGGCAAGGGTTAGTGCAGTCAATGAAGCGACAACGCGGAAAGAACCACTCCATGAAGTTGCAGCTACCAGCCACAAAGAGGCCATAAAAGCTCCGGTGATGGTTACGGCATCAGCCATCGTCAGGCCGCCTGAAGGTACAATCGCGAAAGCGGCAACAGTTCCCAGAACAGCTGCCAGACTGACTGGAATATTGTTAATTGCAGCCTTTTTGAACTCTATCCAGTGCTTTTGTGACAGTTCTTTCACGAACCACAGCGAAAGAAAGGAAACCGGAATCATATCAATAATATAGACCATAAAGTGTGATGCACCTGTTACAGGAGCCTCGGTTGCCGCATGCCACTGAAGAAATGAGTTTGTTGCTCCGTCACCGGGAAAAAACTGTTGAAAGATAACGTTGATAAGGTAGGGCCACGTGAAGAATGAAAGAAATACAGGGGCGAAAACAATGGTGTTTAGCACACCGCGGAGAATTCTTTTTTTGGGTGCAACAGTCCAGGTAAAAACACCGGCCAGAATACATCCGATTGCAGCTTCAACTCTTATTCCTGTGGTTGTTCCATTCAGAGTGATTGCCGGGTTAAAGAAGTTTAGCAGGAACCATGCAGCATTGTTTTTTTCCAGGGGAAAGTAACCTATGGCAGATGTTGTTCCCGCCAGTTTGTCTATAATTGGTGGAAGCAGAGTAAGCGTCCATGCAAGAACCATTATTTTCAGCAGTTTTGCAGTTTGGTATCCGCTGCATATTTTCATCACAAAAACAAGCATCAGAAGTGGAAAAATGTATGCCACTGGAAAATGAAGAATAAATGCCGGAGCAGAGAAAATCAGTCCCAGCGTCATTGCCTCCAGCAGATTCCGCATGATAACGGTAACTGCGAAAACAGCAGCCAGCTGCCAGGGTGAAACTGGAAGACTGTCTCCCCAGTCAATTACCCTGTCGATTGTTGCTTTCAGATTCATTACAGCTCCATAAGGTAGAATGCCTGCATGGCAGGGTAACCACCGTTCGGGATGTTCCATTCCAGGCCGGATATCAGCCTTACTGTGGCGGCAAATCCTCTCATATCCATTCCCTTCAGAGTCTGGTTTTCAATGCCTCTTCCTGTAAAAGCTCCCCATCCCCTGTAGTGATTTTCCGTAATCGGTGGAGAATACAGAGATACGGTGATGTTGTTTTGTTCAGCGTGTTCCTGCCAGAACTTGATAACACCTAAACTGCTGCCTGCCTCTGGAATAACCTGAAATATCATGTCGGGCTTCAAAAAACTGATCAGCTGCAGGATAGTCTGTTGTCTGACAACAGGATTATCCCACAGAGAATCTTCCAGCATTTCCGGGACTATATCTGGTATCACCGCTACAGGAAGACCGTTTGAATCTATCTGTACTATAAGGTGGTCACGCGATCCAGTGAAGCTTCTACCTTCAGGGAGTACGAGTATCAGCAGCTTTCCTGCGTTGTCCGCTTCGGAAATGGCGGAGTAGAAGAAATCAAGCTTTTCCCCGACAGGGGGAAGAAACTGCCCAGCTGCCGTTGATGGTAACTCTGCCATTGCCTTGGGTATCGAGTTATCCCGCTCTCCGTTCGAAAAGCAGACAACCACGGAAATATCGCCTGTTTCAGGTGCGAGCTCTGTTTCCAGCGGGACACTTTTGCTCTCACAACCGGTCAGGGCTTCTACCATCATCAGTGCCATCATCGTGAGAAAAAAGTGCCCGGTTGGAAACCGGGCACTCCTGTTAATCATACAGCCTGCTACCTGAGAATTGATACTCTGGCAGTCTCAACGGAATTCTCATGTCTGAGTACTACGAAGTATGTTCCCGATGAGAGCCCGCCCTGGAACTCTACAGAATGAAGCCCCTGATCGGCTTCGCCTGTAAACAGGGTTGCAACCCTGCGGCCAGTCATATCCACAACAGAGAGGTCTGTGTAACCGGAAGAAGGCAGGGTAAAACTCAGTTCAGATCCTGCTGTTACAGGATTGGAGCCTGGATTGAGCCCCAGGCCGTTAAGAGTATCGCCTTCCTCTATTCCTGTGGTGAATGACACATCGAAGGTGTAGTTAGCGGTAAAGGATGAGTTGGTCATGAACGCCGGAAAGAAAATGGCGTAGTCCCAGCCCTGGGTGGGCACGGAAACGGTTTTTTCTCCGGATGGTTCTGCGCAGTCGTACCAGGCATACTGCAGATTGTCTTCGTTGAAGAGGATTACACCGAGATCCCACTCGAAATTGTCTCTGCCATCGAAGTTCATCTGAACCCAGCCGCCCTGATAGTCTTCGAGATCAACCTTTATCCAAGCTATTCCGTAGGTGTCTAACAGGAACTGAGGGTGTGCACCCTGATCCCCGCTGAAAGGAAGTGGATTGGCTTTGTGCCAGCTGAACACAAGTGGTGGATTCCAAGTGTCTGCCTCTTCGTCGAAAAGATCAAAGCTGGCGTACCACTGAGGTCCAACCATGTAGCGCCACAGACCGTAATTCATGAAGCCGTTTTCCAAAGAACTGCCGTGGGCGGTGAACATATCATCAAGAGCATCCCACATGTTTGATCCGGTTGTGGCAGCACAGTTTTCCCAAACCTCTCTTACTGCCTCATATCCGTACATAAGACCTATCATTCTGGGCCAGTAGCTTGCTCCGTACCAGTACATGGCTCCGCTATTGATTCCCATGTAGGGCTTTCTCATTGCTCCGATAGAGTAGTAACTAAGGTAATCATTGATGTCGTCCCAGATTTGGTCTTCCATCCAGACAGCGCAGTTTTCCATAAACCATGTGTGTTCCTGGTAGTCGTAGGCCATCTGTATGGCATGCTGGAACTCGTGAGCGCTGGTAACCTTCTGATGATTGGAACCAAGATTGTTACCCATCACTATATGGCTGGCGCTGGATGAATGGGTAGAGTCTGGTGGATGGTATTCTCCGCCACTGGATGTGTAACCAAGAGTACCGCCAGTCAGGCTAGCTATATACACATCGTAAAGATTATCTCCGCCAATGAAATTGTCAGGCGGAGGAGTAAAGAATCCCATTGTTTCGCACTCTTGGCTCCAGGCATAGTCCATGTAGTTACCGATATTCTGTGCGTATGAAAGCGCACAGGCATCAGTACCGGATAGAGTGTAGTGTACTCTGAAGTGCCCACCGGTGGTTACAAAACTCTGAGGACTTCCCGAGAGTGCAGGTCTGCTTGCAAGAGACAGTATCTTGTCGCGAGTGCCATCGGATACCTGATCGGATAGAAGCAAAGCTTCGTGAAGAGCTGGAGTTCCGCAGATATCTGCATCTGCACCTTCCTGGTATTCCTGCGGAAGCCTGCTCCGGTCTACAACACTGTACACCAGATACAGGGCTTTCTGATCAGTTGTAAGACTCTGATCGTTTTCTATGCGCTGAAATGCCGTGTCGGCAAAAACATACATACTCAGCAGCAACAAAGTTGCAAGAGCTATTCTCATTGATCCTCCAATTGATGTGATAACCGGAAGCCCGGTTTATCTGTACTAAATGTTAACCGGTAACCCGGCAGATGTCTTTCGAAGCCACCGGGTGCCGTATTCCTTCCCTCCCGCAGGAGGAACAACCAGCAATCATGCACCTAATCTAGAACCTTTTCTCCCCTTTGTCCATAACATTCATCGGACGAATCAGTTCCAAGTCGAAGGTTGCAGGTTGACCGGGCTGTCGACATAGTAAGCCTTGTGATGTTCAGGAATGGTACTTGTACAAGGAGATGATTTTGAAAATTACATTTTACGGAGCCGCGAAGTCAGTTACCGGGTCACAGCACCTTCTTGAAGTGGCTGGGAAGAGAATTCTTCTTGACTGTGGTTTAAGTCAGGGAAGACGGGAAGAAAGCGAAAGGCTTAATCATCAGTTCGGTTTTGAACCGGCCTCTCTGGATGCCGTGATTCTTTCCCACGCACATATTGATCATTCAGGGAAACTTCCAGCACTTGTAAAAAACGGTTTCAGAGGAATGATATTCTCCACAGGAGCCACAAGAGATCTTGCCGCTATTATGCTTCCAGACTCGGCTCACATTCAGCAGGCTGATGCAGAGTATTTGAATAAAAAAAGGGCGAAAGAAGACTTGCCGCCCATTGAACCTCTCTACAATCTGGAAGATGCACTGTCTGCCATAGAGAAGTTCGTTTCCATACCGTATGACCTGAGTTTTCCAATATTCCCCGGTATTACACTGCGTTTTCTGGAGGCGGGGCATATATTGGGCAGCGCACAGGTCGAGTTGACCATGGAAGAGAAAGGCAGAAAAAAAACTCTGCTTTTCACAGGGGATCTGGGCCGTTTTGACAGACCTATTTTGCGTAACCCCGATTTGTCTTCCAGACCGGATTTTCTTGTTACAGAGAGCACCTATGGAGGCAGAAACCATGAAGGTCAGGAGAAGTCTCTTCTCGATCTTGAGCAGGTGATAAAGAGAACTGTAAAAAGGGGTGGGAAAATAGTAATTCCGGCTTTCAGCGTGGGAAGAACTCAGGAGGTTCTGTACTTTCTGAACCTGCTTAAAGTAGCCGGAAGGCTGCAGGATATCCCCGTTTATGTCGACTCTCCTCTTTCTTTTAACGCCACTGAGGTTTTCAAGTTACACCCGGAGGTTTATGACAGCGATTTGAGGGAGCTTCTGTATGCCGGTCACAGCCCGTTCCAGTTCAGTAATCTGCATTTTGTTCAGAGTGTTGGCGAGTCAAAGGCTATCAACACCACGAAAGAGCCGATGATTATTATTTCCGCATCCGGTATGTGCGAAAACGGCAGAATTCGTCATCACCTCAAAAACAACATTACTGATCCCAGAAGTACCGTTGTTCTTGTGGGCTTTATGGCGGAACACACACTGGGGCGAATGATAGAAGAACGCAGGGAGACAGTAAACATATTTGGTGAACCCTACGCTCTCAACGCGGAAGTGGTGGATATTGACGGGTTCAGCGCCCATGCCGATTCCGATGCTCTCATGAGATTTTTCCGTGCTGTAAGTGAAAATGTTGAGCAGGTTGCCGTTGTTCACGGAGAGGCGAAATCCGCCGAAGCGCTGGCTGCTCTTATAAGAGCAGAGAAGAGTGTTGAGGTGGTTGTTCCTTCTCTTGGTGATTCCATACACCTCAATGGAACTATCTGAACCCACTTGATTATATTTGTGGCAAGCGTTCAGCGTCACAAAAATACTGGAGTAACTGATGATTATGCCGAGCCTGATTATTGCATTTCTTGTTTCTGTATCCGGTTTTTTCCCTGAATTTCAGCCGCCATCCAGCGGTATAGGTGCTGAAACCGCAGGCGGTGGAGTCCGGGCGTTTTCCATGGGTGGAGTTTCTGCAGGAATGCCAGATTCCAACATGGTTTCCGGGGCAAATCCTTCTGCATCTGCATGGGCGGTTAATACAGCTCTTTCCTGGGGTACAAAAGTACGGAATACACAGGATATTTCGTGGTCCGGGGCATCTGCTTTTCCAGATATTTCAATGATAGTTCCGTTGCCCTATCACATTCAATTTTCAGCTTTGCTAAGCGGTCGTTCAAGGATCAACAAGAAAGATCCAATTGTTTTCGAGACTGGTTCAGGGAAAGTCAACTGGTCTGGAAGCTCTGCCGAGTCATACATGGGGCTTACAGCAAGAGTGTCTGAACATCTTGCATTTTCAGTGGGAGGAAAGTGTTTTTTCGGTTCTGCTCTGGGAGATGCTGTAACAAAGCCGAACAACCCAGGTATAGCGATACCACTATCCACTTGCTACAGAGATGACCTTGCATTTTCTCCGTCATGGGGTGCTGCTTTTGGAGCATTTGTGAACACAGATCGTCTGTCTGCTGGTCTGTCCATTGTTACAGACAGATCCGGCAGTCTGGGTGTTCAGAGGGATTATATGGGTGGTTCATCATCCGATACAACATTTCAGTATTCAGTTCCGGGAGAACTGTTTGCAGGTGTCTCTATGCGCATCATTCCCCGGATTGCGGTAGGGCTGGATTTCTATTCAAGGAAGGCTATGCACCTTTTAGGGAAGACCACGGAAGAGGGTAGTTTTGCGGCCTCCGGTATAGAAATAAATGCCGGTAACGGTTTTCGTATAAGAGGCGGATTCAGGGCAATGAACGGTCTGTGGAGAGATGGAGCAACCATGTACACAGGCGGTTTAGGCTACACTATCCCCGGTGGGAGAGCCTCGTTTGACGTGGGAGCCAGTTACGAGGTATGGGGGGCAGACCTGTCGGAAACCGTTGTTTTTGCATCAATCCGGGCATCAGAGAATTGGCTGGGACAGTAGTTATTGTTCCTGCCAGGATAGAGTCTACCCGGCTTCCGGGTAAACCTCTGGCGGACATCTGTGGCAGATCAATGATTCTCAGGGTTCTTGATGGTGCATCGCTTGCTGAGCCTGACAGGCTTGTTGTGGCGACCGATTCCCGGTTGATAGAAGAAGAGGTTGTGTCTGCTGGTTATGAAGCCGTTCTTACTGGTGCTGCAGAAAGCGGTACCCACAGAGTGTACAAGGCCTGGGAAATGCTCGGTCGTCCGGGAGAACGCATAATCAATCTTCAGGGTGACGAACCTATGGTTCAGCCGGAGTGGATACAGGCACTTGCTGAAGAGATAATGCCTCCGAACTCGGTTGTAACTCTTGCAAGGCAGATTTCCGCAGAGTCTGCAATGGATTCGTCTGTGGTAAAAGTTGTGCTGAATTCTTCGCGGGAAGCCCTTTACTTTTCAAGAAGTGTTATACCATGGGGGGCGGATTTTGTTCTGCAGCATCTCGGTCTGTACTGTTTTACTCCCGAGAGTTTGTCGCGCTGTGTCAGTTCTGTTCCAGGTTCTCTTTCCCGCAGCGAAAGGCTTGAACAACTTGGCTGGATGGAGAACGGGGTAGCGATAAAAGTTGTTCCCGGCAACTGGAACGCACTGGGTGTAGATACACCTGCCGATCTTGAGGAGGTTCGGAAGTGGTTCACGAGCTGTTAGAAGAAGGTCTTCCTCTGTTCGTTATGGGCCCCTGTGGAATTGAATCAGAGGAGCTGGTGTTTGAAGTGGCCGGTTTTGTGAACAGGCTTCGTAACAAGTACAGCAACAGGGCTGTTTTTGTATTCAAGAGTTCTTTTACCAAAGACAACAGAACATCACACGGTTCGTGGGCAGGCCCGGGGCTTGATGAAGGGCTTAGAATTCTTGAGGCTGCCGGAAACAGATACGATCTGCCATTGATAACCGATATTCATATCGCTTCGCAGGCGGCACCTGTGGCTGAGGTCTGTCATATGATTCAGATACCGGCTTTTCTTTGCAGACAGACATCTCTGCTTGATGCGGCAGGGAAAACAGGTATTCCCGTTAATGTTAAGAAAGGGCAGTTCATGGCTCCCGAAAACATGCAGGGTGCGGTGGAGAAGCTTCGCGCTGCAGGATGTCCTCTGGTTTTCTTAACAGAGCGGGGAAGCTTTTTCGGATACGGTGATCTGGTTGTAGACATGAGATCGCTAGCTGTGATGAACCGTCTGTGTGACGGTGTGATTATGGACATTACCCACTCCCTGCAGAAGCCTGGAGCAGCTGGCAGAATTACAGGAGGAGACAGATCGTTTGCTGTCCAGATGGCCCGTGCCTCTGCGGCATGGGGTATTAGAGGTATGTTTCTTGAGGTTCATCCACAACCTGAAATTGCACTGAGCGATAGTGCTGTTATGCTGAACTTCGAAGATGCCGAGACGGTACTTGATGCTGCATTGTTACACTGGGAAGGTTGTTCCCATGAACTATAAAGAAGTTAAACTTTTCGCAGTTGATGTTGATGGAACTCTGACAGACGGTAAAATAATCTACGGTTCCACCGGTGTTTCACAGTCGTTTAGCTCCAGAGACGGTGCTGGAATAATGCGTCTCATGGAAAAGGGTATTGAAGTTGCCTTTGTTTCCTTCCGTGATTTTCTCTGTACAAGAAGAAGGGCATCTGACTTGGGGGTAAAACTGCTCTGTCTTGGAAGCCGCGACAAAGCCGCTTCCATCAAGCAGCTTGCGGAGAGTATTGGAATATCTCTTGACTCAGTTCTGTTCATGGGGGACGACAGAATAGATATTCCTGCTATGCAGATTGCCGGGATTTCAGCCTGCCCCCGCAACGCTGCTTCCGAGGTGAAAGATATATGCTCAGTTGTGGCCGACTCGAAGGGCGGTGACGGGGCAGTTCGGGAGATTGCGGAACTGATTCTGGAGGCCATCGGTGAATAGTTTGTTTGCAGAAGCAGAGAGAGTTTTCGGTATCGAGATAAAATGGCTTGAAGCCACACTGCCTCTCAATGAACAGTCTTTTCCTCTGGCCGTTGAACTGCTGCACAGGTCAAAGGGAAAAGTTGTTGTCTGCGGAGTGGGAAAGTCTGGTCTTGTTGCCAGGAAGATTGCCGCAACCATGACCAGCACAGGAACCCCGGCGTATTTTCTTCATCCTGCAGACAGTGTTCACGGTGATGCCGGTATTCTTGCAAAGGGAGATACCGCTCTTGTTCTTTCAAAGAGTGGAGACACCTCTGAAATTGCAGCTCTTCTTCCGGTTTTAAGAAGCCTCGGTATTCCTGTTGTGGCAATGGTTATTAATGAAAACTCGCTTCTGGGCAGATTTGCAGAAGTGGCACTGAAACTGCCTGATATGAGCGAAGCCTGTCCCTACAACCTTGCCCCTACAGCCAGCACAACTGCCATGATGACCCTGGGCGATGCTCTGGCAATGGCTATGCTAAATCTGTCCGGTTTTACTGCAGAAGACTTTGCAAACGTTCATCCCGGTGGCCTTCTGGGAAGAAAGCTTCTCATGCGGGTTTCCGACATTATGGTTACCGGAGAATTACCGGTTGTTCCACCAGGCACTGTTCTCGCTCGTGCGGTTGAACTGATGACTCGACACAGAGGTTTGTGTATAGCTGTGAACGAGGCTGGAGTGTTGCAGGGAATATTTGTTTACGGTGACCTGGGCAGGTTGATGAAGAACAGAGTAAACATTGCCGATGTGTCTCTGGGCGATGTGATGATAGATAATCCGGTAACCGTGCCAGGAGACCAGTTGCTGGCCCTGGCGGTTCAAACCATGGAACAGCGTGGAATTACTTCACTTGTAGTGATTGACCACCAGTCGAAACCTGTGGGTGTTGTTTACCTGCACGATGCGCTGGCTCTGGGATTCTGATGAAAATGGTGAAGAGTTTTGCCGTAGCCGGACTGCTTTTTCTGATGGCTTGCGGCAGCGAACCGGATCAGTGGTCTGACGAAAGCGGTCAGATTCAGACAGTTGCGCAGTTCAGACTGGTACAGGCAGAGAACGGAATCAGAGACTGGATGCTTTCAGGTGATTCTGCGGTTTACCGTGAGATAGATAGCCTTCTGTTTATTACAGAGGTAAATATCGTTTTCTACAAGGATGATGTTCCTGAGAGCTTTGTGAGAAGTGATACAGCGACTTCGGATCTTTTGAACGGTATGACCGTACTCTGGGGAGATGTTCATGCCGAGAATATTAACGGTAGAACTCTTGATACCGATCTTCTTAACTGGTCTGATTCTCTGGAAACATTTGAAACTGACTGCCTGGTTACATTTGTTGTACCGGAGAGCACAGGTACCGTTACTACCCTTCACGGCAGGGGAGTCATTCTTGATACCGGTCTAAGTGCTGTGGGGGATGTGATCGTTCGTGATTCGTTCACAGCTGTTACCACCGGGGAGCTGCCTTTCGATGAATAAACCAGCGGCGGTTGTGCTTGTTTTGTTTACTGCCTCGGTTGCCGGTGTGTTTACGGTAACATCAGACAATGCTTCAACAACACAGCTTGACAACGGAGAATCTATACTGGAACTCAACGGGAATGTTGTGGTTACTGATGATCAGGTAGTAGTAACGTCCAATGCTGCTACTATATACCAGGATTCAGAGAGAGCAGAGTTTACAGGCAACGTTCATGTAGACGCCGATACACTTACCGCAAGAGGATACTACCTTTCATATTCAAGAATAACGGGAGTGATGGTTCTTCAGGGTGATGCTGTATTAACAGATGGTTCATCAACGCTTACGGCAGATCAGGTAGACTGGTTCAGATTCAGAAACAAGGCAACCGCCAGGGGATCTGTGGTTCTTCAGGGTGACTGGCTTGGTATGGTTCAGGGCGAGTATGCCCTGTATGACAGAGAGCGAAAGAGTCTTTTTGTTACTGCGGATCCGGTTCTTACAAGAATTGATGGTACTGATACGACAGTTATTACCGCCGACAGACTGGAGTTTTTTGAAGAGGGAGAGAGAGCAGAGGCTCAGGGTAATGCAGTTGTTGTTATGCAGCCTGGAGGCATGGAAAGCGCCAGTGAGTATCTCAGATACTTCGGGGAAGAAGACAGGATGGAGCTAATAGGCACGCCGGAGATAACCACCGAAGAGGGTACTGTAGGCGGAGACTGGATGGAGATATTGTTTGATTCAGGCGGAGCCCTTAGTTTTCTCAGAATAGAGGGTGGTGCCACCGGTGATCTTGAAGACCAGGGAAGTACAGTCAGCTTTCGTTCTCAGAGGGCGGAATTTGCTTTTCTTGCTTCCGGAGAAGATCTGGACAGTCTTGTGCTTCAGGGAAGTGCTGTTCTAGATGTTGCAGGGGAAGATTCTCTAAGAGCTGAGGTTAATACCATAAGCGCAGAGGAAATAGTTATTAGATTTGATCTTGGTGAGGCGGCAGAAGTAATGGCCAGAGGAACCGTTCGGGGAACATACAGCTGGAGTGGAGAATTCCGTGACTGAAAACAGAGGTGTTGTGACTCAGCTGACAGTTAAGAATCTGGTGAAGAAATACAGAAAGCGGAAAGTGGTAAATGGCGTAAGCCTGGATGTAACAACAGGTGAAATTGTTGGCCTGCTGGGGCCCAACGGCGCAGGGAAAACAACTACTTTCAATCAGATTGTTGGGTTTATCAAACCCGATTCCGGAAGTGTGTTTTTGAATGGCAGGGAAATCACAGGGCTTCCGATGTACAAAAGAGCGCGGCTGGGGCTGGGATATCTTCCCCAGGAATCCAGTGTTTTCAGAAAGATGACCGTGGAAGACAACCTGATGTGTATTCTTGAGACAATGAAGCTTAAAAAGAAAGAAAGAAAGAGAAGGCAGGAACAGCTTCTTGCTGAATTGGGAATAACGAAGCTTGCAAAGCAGAAGGCTTTTACACTGTCAGGGGGAGAAAGACGAAGAGTGGAGATTGCCCGGGCACTTGTAACAGAACCTGCCTTTCTGCTTCTTGATGAGCCGTTTGCAGGTATCGACCCCATTGCAGTTGCCGAGATTCAGGAAATAATAAGAGACCTGGCTCGGCGCGGGCTTGGGGTTCTTATTACAGATCACAGTGTCAGGGAAACCCTTGCAATAACAGACAGAGCCTACATAATGTACGACGGAAGGGTGCTTATTTCAGGTTCCGCGCAGGAGCTTGCAGACAACCCGGAAGCACGCAAAATATACCTTGGTGAAAGGTTTTCGCTTTAATATGCCCGAGCTTAGAACAGAAATCAGGTTGTCTCAGGTACAGAAGCTGGCTATTACACAGACTCTTCGCCAGCAGCTGGAGATTCTGCAGATGACTTCTGTAGAACTTGACGGGCTGATTGCCACAGAATTGTCTGAGAATCCTCTTCTGGAGGTTAAAGATGATGCTCCGGAAAAACAACAGGAAGTGGAACCGGAGGAAACAGATAGGGAAGACTCCACGGAACAGGATCCCCTTGATATACTGAAGGAAATAGACGAAAGTATTGGTACGGCACCATCAACCAGGTTTCGTGACGAGGAACAGTGGCATCCTGAAACTGCCAGCCCTGAAACTCTCAGCGGTTATCTGCTCTCTCAGCTTGACGGCCTTGAGGTTTCAGGCGAGCTGGAGAATGCTGTTGTATACGTGATATACTCGCTGGACAGGAATGGGCTTCTTTCCATGAGTTTTACCGAGCTCGCAGCCGGATGGGACGGCGAGGAACAAACTCTTAGCAGGGCAGTCGACATTGTTCAGAAGTTTGATCCTGCCGGTGTTGCCCAGTTTTCGGCACGGAAGGCTCTGTTGTTTCAACTAATCAGGAAGCATGGGAAAACTGCCGTTGAAAGCCTTGAATACAGAATAATAGATCGTTGTTTCCCGGAACTGGCAGAGAGGCGGGTTTTGTCTATTGCTGCCACTCTGGCAGTTACTCCCCATGAGGTTGAACTTGCAATACAGAAGATCCAAGAGCTCAACCCGTGGCCGGGGGCTGAGTTTGCTGGCGGCAACAGCACAGTGGTAATTCCTGATGTAATTATTGAACGCCACGGTGGAAAGTTCATGGTTTTTCTTAACGACAACCGTTTTCCGCACCTTTCCATCAGCAGTAGAAACCGTCGCCTGCTTGAGTCCCCATCCACTGAAACAGTGGAAAAAAACTATGTAAAGAAAAAATTCAAAAGGGCGAGCTGGTTCATCAAAGCTATTAAGCAGCGGCAGGAGACCGTGATGAAAATAGCTTATTTCATTGTGGAAACACAGATGGAGTTTCTTCTTCACGGAGTGGAATCATTGAGACCGCTTACACTTCAAGAGGCGGCTAAAGCTCTTGGATTCAATCAGTCAACGATCAGCCGGGCGATAAACGGCAAGTATGTACAATCCCCGCAGGGAATACATGAAATGCGCTACTACTTCAGCAGGGGAAGTGCCGATGCATCTGTCACGGCTATTTCGGTGAAAGAAGAGATAAAAAGGATTGTAGACGGTGAGGACAAGGCGAAGCCTCTCAGTGACGAGAGAATTGCCGACATCCTGAACAGCAGTGGAACAGCAATTAAAAGAAGAACGGTGGCCAACTACCGTAAGCGAATGAATATACCAGGTGCCAGAAAAAGACGGCGCTTCTAAGGGGCAGGGATGAGCAAAGATGTTTTCAAGGGCTACAGAGGTGTAACCAGAGAGATGATGGAAAAACTCGGGATCAGCGTGTGGGACGATGTTGTTCTTACTGCAGGCCCGAACACTTTCGAGGGTGTTGTTCTTCCCAGAAGTGAAACAGCCGACGCAGAACACATCGTTATTAAACTCGCGACAGGATACAACATAGGTATATCTGCGTCAAAGGTTACCGGTGTGGAAATTCTGGGTTCCAGGGAGGCTCACTACCAGATAGCAGAGCAGGAGTTTCCGTTTGACCCGTCACACCCCAATGTTAAGCTGCTTGGCACTGGAGGTACCATTGCAAGCAGGCTTGATTACAAAACAGGCGCTGTAATTCCCGCATTCTCTCCCGGTGAACTTTACGGTGCAGTACCGGAGCTTGCCGATATATGCAACCTTAAAACAGAGAAGCTGTTCGGCATATTCAGCGAGGATATGGGTCCAGAGCAGTACATCATTCTGGCGAAGGCCATAGAAAAGGAAATTGAAAACGGTGTGGATGGAATAATGATCGGTCACGGCACAGACACACTCAGCCACACTGCTGCGGCGCTTACATATATGTGTCAGAATCTTCCTGTTCCTGTTGTTCTTGTGGGTAGCCAGAGATCAAGTGACCGCCCGTCAAGTGATGCAGCCCTTAATTTGATACACGCCGCCAGAACAGCAGCGTACTTTGATGCTGCAGAGGTTGTAGTGTGCATGTTCGGCCCTACCAGCGACCAGTACGGTTTGCTGCACAGGGGTCCGCAGGTTAGAAAGATGCATTCCAGCTACAGAAGCACTTTCAGAACCATCGGCGACAGACCGCTTGCCATGGTTGACAGGGAAAGCTTTACCTTTCTGAAGAAGAGCTACACTAAGAGAGATCCTGCCCGAAAGCCAGTTATTCGACCTGTTTTTGACGACAGGATTGGAATGATCTACTACTATCCCAACATGAAACCAGACATGATTGATTCTATGGTAGACAATGGCTACAGGGGTATCATCATCGCCGGAACCGGTCTTGGCCATGTAAACAAGGCACTGTATGAGCCCATACGCCGGGCGACTGAAGCAGGTGTTCATGTGTTCATGACTGTTCAGACACTGTGGGGTTTTGCACAGATGTATGTGTACGATACAGGAAGACTTCTTATGCAGAGGGGGGTTGTTCCCCTGGGCAACATGCTGCCTGAAGCTGCCTACATCAAGCTTGGCTGGGCAATGGGTGTTACCAGCGACCCTGAAGAGGTGAAGAAAATCATGCTTACCCCTGTTGGTGGTGATATCACAGAAAGCGAGCCACCGGATGGATATATTATTCTTCAGGGGGGTGTGCCGGAAGTGAAGCATATATTCGAGGGGATAAACCGATGAATTTCAATACGGAAGCAGTGGATCTCAAGTTTCCTGAAGGCTGCAACATCATTTTGGGGCAGTCTCATTTTATAAAGACAGTGGAGGATCTGTTTGAGGTTGTTTCAGTATCCGTACCTGGAAGCCCTTTCGGGTTGGCGTTCAGTGAAGCGTCAGGCCCCTGTCTTATCCGCAGTGACGGCAACGACTTGGAGTTAAAGAAAACAGCGGAAGACAACCTTCTTAGAATAGCTGCCGGTCACTGTTTCATTATTGTTATGGGAGAGGCGTTTCCCATTCAGATTCTTGACAGAATCAAGGCTATTCCCGAGGTTTGCAACATCTTCTGCGCCACTGCAAACCCGGTTCAGGTTCTGGTGGCCAGAACACAGCAGGGCGGAGGTATCCTCGGTGTAATAGACGGGGGGCCGCCCACTGCAGTTGAGTGTGAAGAGGATGTTAACGCCAGACTCGAACTGATGAAGAGGTTTGGATACAAGCGCTGAGAGCCATCGGCGGTTATATACAATGCATCACATTGTATTCAGTTTGTTTCTGACCAGAGTGGCATGCCCCTCCTCCTGGGAATAGAGATATTCGAAGAGGTCGTATAGTTCTGTTGAAATTCCGGTAAATGAAAGAAACAGCCTGTAGGTTTCGGCTGTTTTTGTTTCTCTCAAAAGAGCAGTGTTTAAAATGTCTGTTACCGAAGCGTTATTAGAAATTATCCCGGTGTTCACCAGCAGGTCGTATTTTGTGGTGTCAAATGAAACACGGTGCTCAAGGTCTGCTTTTGTGAGTTTTTTCTCTTCCAGCAGTTTTCTTAAACGGCTGAGGTGAAGTATTTCCGACTCGGCAAGCTCGTCTGCTGTTCTTTTAAGATTCTCATCTGAGAATCGTTTACCGGCTTCTTTGTAGAAGTTGTACGACTCTTTTTCAATGCTTTGTGCGTACCTGATAATTTCTTCTACTGTCAATTCTCTCACGGCAGTCCTCCTTCGCAGGTGTTGCGTTGCATTCCGCGACAAGTACATCACCGGTCTTTCTGACTTCCAATTTCGCAGTCGTGATACAAGAGCTTCTCATCCCGGTTAATTCAATACGGAGGATGTTAGTATCAGGTGATGCAGTGGAATGCTGTGCATAAATGAATTTCTGTATTCCTGTGACTTCAGCTTTCCGGCCGTTTCAAGTACTGCGTCCTTTGCAGCACTGCTCCATTTCATTGCCTCTGTGCGTAAAGATTCTGCCTTGTCGGCTGGTAGAGAGGGATTGCCTGCAATACCTGCACAGATTTCTGCCCATCTCCAGTAAATATCAGGAAGGTTTTTTGTTCTTTCCAGTTTTACATTCTGTGCTTTGTACAGTTGTTCCAGAACATCTTCAACTGGTGAACCGTTCTGAAAAAAAGCAAGGGCAAGATCAGTTTCAAGTTCTGCTGTTTCCGTTGTAAGGCCATATTTTGAACCAAGTATTAGAGCATCTCGAATAATCTCAGCAGCTTTTGATGATTCCTTTTTCTCTAGAGATATTTCTGCAAGGTATCTGGAGTTTTCAATTATACCCTCTTTGTCGTCAATATCTCTGGCAATCTGCATTGATTCGTAAAACAGTGCTTCTGCTTTGGTGGTATTTCCCCTGAGCATGGTTAGAAGGGCTTTGTTTGTAATAAGCAATCCCATCATGTTTTTAAGCTCAATTTTCCCGGCGATGGAAAGGGCATCTGCGAAGTGCTTTTCAGCAGTTTCGAACATACCCACGGCGAGCATAACGCTGCCCATGTTGTTCAGTGCCCTGCAGACTGCCCGTTTGTTGTCCAGATCATGCGACAGTTGCATGCTGCTCGAGGCAATCTCGTATGCCTGCTCCAGTTGACCTCTGCTGTGGTAGATGATACCCATGTTTGTCAGTAGGTTTGCCTGGCCGGATACGTCATTTACAGTTTCTACCAGATGGAGTGATCTTTTGTAGTATTCCAGTGCCTCCGACGCTTTACCGCTTCGCCAGTATACCAGCCCTATGTTACACAGCGAGTGAGCCCGCCCGGTTATCGAACCCAGGTTTTCAGACATGGAAAGGCTTTTTTGCAGTTTGTTCAGTGCATCTGGGAACAGTGACCTGTCACAATCTATCAGGCCTATATTGTTCAGCAACCTACTCTGCTCCATTGTATTATGAAGCTTTTCCGCCAGAGCCATTGCTTTGTTGTATGCTGTCAGAGCTCTTGTAAGCTCGCCTTTCATCCAGTAGGAAATTCCTATTGACCGGAAAGCAGTGAGAAGACCGGGCAGGTTGTTTTCTGCCTCTGCAATCCTCTGCGCTTCGTGGTATATTTTCAGGCCTGTCGAGTAATCGCCTGTATCCCTGTAGGTAGCTCCCAGAATAATTCTGGCCGGAATCATCACAGGTTCACTTTCGATCACCTGTTCAATCAGTTTCCTTACCTGAAGAACGTGCTGTTTGTTTTCCTTGTTTTCCCACAGGTGTATTGCCTGAAGATACTTCTCGTAAACAGACGGAGATTTCACCTCTACATCGGTAATGCCCTGGTACTGATGAGGATCTTTCCCCATTGCTTTTAAAATGCCGTCTGCCAGCTTCCCTTTGATCAGCGGCAGATCATCAATTTCTTCCAGCCATGTATCTGTCCAGACAATTCGATTCGAGTCGACAGCTTTCAGGGTAAGAGAGAGCTTCATATGCTCTTTGATTCGGGCAACAGTTCCCTTTACAAGGAAGGAAGAGCTGAATCTGCGGGCAATTTCTTCAGTACTGTTCCCACTGTTCATGGCTTTGAGAAGAGAGGTTACAGGTACAACAGAGATGGAGTTCGCCCTGGCCAGATCACTGAGTAGGTCTGCCGAGATTCCATAGGCATAAAACTCGTCTTCAGGTTCCCCGGTGTTTGTGAGAGGGAACACAGAAATAACCAGCGGGCCGGTATTTGTTTCAGGAATCATATCTCCTAGTTGTTGCACAGCTTTACTGCTATCGCCCATGAAATGGATCTGCAGCAGTCTGCCAAGCCCTTTCAGCCTGGTCAGGCCAAGGTCAACTGTATTCGGTCTGTCCGCTACAGGAATACATGAAAGTACTTCTCCGCTGAGCAGTATGCCGCCGCTCGGTGCCTTCTGTTCAAGCCGGGAGGCTACATTTACCGTATCACCGAACACATCACCATCTTCGAAGAGAACACTTCCACAGTGTACTCCGATTCGTATTCTGAAATTCTCTTCCTGAAGAGTATTCTGAATACGCGTAGCTGTTGCTACCGCATCTGGTGCTGATGAAAAAACGCACAGCGTACCATCTCCCATCACCTTTACCAGACGACCTCCCCGGGAAGCAACAGATCTGCGAATGACAGATATATTTGTATCGAGAATTTCCATGGCCTCTGCCTCCGACTGTTCCATCATCGATGTGAAGCCGACTACATCGGTGAACATCACAACAGCCTGCTTTCTAAGAGGCAATAAACTGTCCTTTCTATACGGGGGAAAGCTCCACAATCCCGTGTTTACAATACCGTTAGCTCATTCAAGCTGTCAATAGGAGTTCAGTTTACTATGTTCGAGCTGAAATTATTTTTACAGGCATCAGAGATTGGAAAGTTGTTGTACTATTTGTTTTTTGTGTTGAGTGCTTTTCTGTTAACAGCGGTTTTTGCTGCTGTGAATTTCAAAGCAAGACACATGCGTGCGGGAACAGTTTCTCTGTTTTCAGTAATTCTCCTGTTCGCCGCTTTTTTCCTGTGGCTGGATGACGTATTTTACGGAAGGAAACCGAAGGCAAAACCGCTTTCTAAATGGATGGTGAAAGGCAAGTGAGTACAGTACTTATCATTGGAGCAAGCAACAATCCCAACCGGTATTCAAACAAGGCAATGGGCAGGCTAACCGATGCAGGTTACAGGGTAATACCGGTTAATCCATTTTCAGAAATAGATACAGAGGAGCCTACTGTACACAGTCTTTCCCTTGTGAACGAAAGAATAGATACTGCCGTTGTTTACGTAAGGGCGGAACTGCTGGTACAGGATATAGAACAACTGGTAAGAATTGCGCCATCACAGGTGATTTTCAATCCTGGTACGGAAAGCGCTGAGCTTTACAACAGGCTTGCAGAAACAGGTATAATAGCTAGAAATGCGTGTGTTCTTGTTTTACTCCGCATCGGTGAATTTGATTTGAAGGGAATAACAGATGAGTGAGAAGATTGTAATAGCGTCCCATGAAGATGTAGAGAAGTTTGACGGCAGAGAGGTTGGCCGGTCGTCGTGGAAAAAGATAACCCAGGACACTATTAACGCTTTTGCCGATGCAACCAGTGATCACCAGTGGATTCATGTTGATCTGGAAAGAGCTGCTACATCGCCATTCGGGGCAACGATAGCACACGGTTTCCTGACAGTTTCACTTCTGCCGGCCCTTCTTGACGAGATAATAGAGGTGCGGAATTCGGAAATGACCGTTAACTACGCCGTTGAAAACCTGAGGTTTGGTACTCCTGTTCTTGTGAACAGTGAGGTGCGGCTGATACTAACTGTGAACGGTCTACGCAACCTCAGGGGAATTACTAGAGTCACCCTGGGCGTCGAGATGGAAATAAAGGGCGAGAAAAGACCAGCATACAAGGGAAATATCATACTGCTTTACCATTTCAGGTAGCTATTCGGAAACGATTCTTGTCAGTTCGTCAAGAGAGATTATTCCCTGTTTTGCATACTCCAGGCCGTGCTGAAGCAGTGTGGGTATTCCAGCTTTTTTAGCTTCCCTGCTTAGCTGATGGGCTGGCAGGCCCTGTGCGATAAAGTCTCTCATGTGGTCGTTAACCACAAGTATTTCGAACAGAGCAACTTGCCCGGTAAACCCCAGTCCAAGGCATTCACTGCAACCCTCCGCCTGGTAAAAAACTGTTTCGGGGATTTTGTCTACGCCCAGCAGTTTCAGCTGCCTTACATGAGATTCATTCAACTCTATGGCTTTTCTGCATGACGGGCACAGCCTGCGGCACAGCCTCTGCGAAACAACGGCATGAACAGTTGAAGACAGCTGAACTGGGTCAATTCCCATCTGAGAAAGACGGTTGAACACACCTGATGTGCTGTTGGCGTGTACAGTTGTAAGCAGCAGGTGACCGGTCATAGCTGCCCGGATGGCTATAGCGGCGGTTTCCTCGTCTCTGATTTCACCCAGCATGATAACATCTGGATCCTGCCTTAGGACTGATCTTAAACCTGTAGAGAAAGTAAGCCCTGGAGCCTGCCCCACCCTGGTTTGCTGGAACCCTGGCAGGTTGATCTCTACAGGATCCTCAAGGGTAACTATGTTAACACTGTCTTTCCTGCTGGACTGAATGTACAGAAGGCTTGAAAACATGGTTGTGCTTTTACCGCTGCCCGTGGGGCCGGTAATTACAATCATTCCCTGGCTTCTGTTGAGAAGAGCCTTGTAGTCAAGAAGAATGTTTTCCGGCATCCCTATGTTTTTAATATCCATTATATCTGCATTGGTGTTTACCAGCCTCAGGGCTATACGCTCGCCGTCGTTAGTGGGGAATACGGATACTCTGGCAGTGTATAGATTGCTTTCAAAATTCAGCTGACCATCCTGAGGTACTCCCTGCTTGAAAATGGGAAGGTCGGAAAGTATCTTGATTCTTCTGGTCAGATGCCGGTAAAGCTGATTTGGGATTTCTCCCATGGGGTAAAGGTTTCCGTTTATTCTGAATATCACCTCAGTCTGGTCTCGTGCCGGGCTGAAGTGAATGTCGCTTGCCTGTAGGGAAAAACCCATTCCCACAATCGAATTTACTATGTCTGTTACTCTGACATCAGCTGAATTAATCAGCCTGCTCAGATCTAATTTCAGTGCCGGGATAGCGGTGATATCTCCAGCTTTGTAAACGGACAGATCGCTGTTCCTTATCACTGCAGTATCCATGGGAACCCGGTCAAAATAAAGCCACAGGGTTCTTGTCAGCCCTACAAGAGCAGAGCTTAAAAGTAGCACAAGAAGCACTCTCAAGAGCAGTGAAAGTGCTGAAGAATCCATATGAAGGGCATTTTCTATCTTCGAAAGCAGTTCTGCAGAAGAAGCGGAGTACGAAATTACAAGCACAATCAGGACCGATACGATGAAGCAGGCGACTCGAACCAGTCCGTAGTTTTTTCTTGTTAACGCAGGCAGTGCAAAGCTCACTGTTCTTGCCTCAATTCAGGTTTGTCCATCTGGTGGAACTCCATGGCTGAAGCAATGGTATCATCCAGTGAAAACATTGGTATCCAGCCGGTTACACGCTCGACATCATCTTGTTTGCACTGCCAGTCCGGTGAGGTAATGTCTGTGGCTTTCTCACGGTCAAGCAGGGGAAAGAATCCAGTGAATGACGCTGCAACTTCACCTAGAAAACCGGCTGCGTAAACAATACGGGACGGAACCGGAATCCTCAGGATTCTTCGGTTTGCAGCTTTTTCAAGGGCTTTGTGTATTTGCTTCCATGTTACAAGCCTCGGGTGTGATGGCTGAAGGATCAATCCTTCAGCGGCAGGATTGTCTACAAGATCAGCCATGAAGTGCACCAGGTCGCTGATGGAAATTACACAGAACTTTACAGAACTGCTTCCAAGTGTGACTGTTATGCCTCTTCTGGCCCAACGGTAAAAAGCTTTGGTTTCTCTGTCATCAGGGCCCAGTGCCGCAGGAGAGCGAACGATGATGTACCTGGGAAATCCTGTTACAACCTGTTCAGCAAGCAGTTTGCTTCTGCCGTATGAGGATCTGGGGCCATGGCCGCCAGGCCCTGCTGCAGCCTGGCTGGAAGTAAGGATAAACAGAGCTTCAGGACAGGAGAACTCTGCAGCGCGTACAAGTGCAGCGGTAAGACCCGCATTTGCTCTGTCGAATTCTTCACCGGATCTTGCTTTCACTGCTCCTGCCACATGGAAAATAACTTCGGTATCAGTCAGATGGGGGGAAATGCTCTCTGGAGAACTCAGATCAATGGAAACAACCTTGCAGCCCGCAGGAATGCTGCTGGTGCTTGAACTTGAACGGACAGCGGCAGTTACGGTGTGACCATTGCCGACCAGTTTTTGGGCAAGGTGTCTGCCTACAAAGCCTGATGCTCCTGTAAGGAATATCTTCACAAAACCAGCCTTTCTCCTGATACAGGAATATGGCGAATCCTGTTTGATTTTGAAAGCTTTGTGGTTAGATTCATGTAGCGAATTGCGTTAGCCAAGTATTAATACTGGTTCCGACCAGGCAACCGACGGGTGATTCCATGGACATCTTTCAGAAGTGTTTTGATTACGACCGGCCTGAAAAGGTAAAGGCAATGGGGCTGTACCCTTATTTTGTTCCTCTGCAAGGGCATGTAGGGGCTGAAATGGAAATAGGCGGGCACGGTTTAATAATGCTGGGTTCCAACAATTATCTCGGTTTAACAGACAACCCATACGTTATGGAGAAATCCCGGGAGGCCATACTGAAGTACGGTACAGGATGTACAGGAAGCAGGTTTCTTAATGGCACCCTCGATATACATCTTGAACTCGAGGAAAGATTAAGCAAATTTCTGAAGAAAGAAGCCTGTCTTACATACAGTACCGGTTTTCAAGCCAATCTGGGAACCATAGGAACTCTCGGTGCCAGGGGAGACATTATCTATCTTGACAGGAAGAACCATGCCTCTATTATCGACGGGTCCAGAATGAGCTATGGAGAAGTTGTTAAATACAGGCACAACGACCTGGAGCACCTCCGGCACATTCTTGAAAAGCATGCAGGCGAGCCCGGAATGATCATCACCGACGGCGTGTTCAGCATGGAAGGTGATCTTGCCAATATAAAAGGTCTTGCTGATCTCGCAGAGGAATTCGGTGTGCGGCTTCTGGTAGACGATGCCCATGGGGTAGGTGCCATGGGCGCCACAGGAATGGGCACTGCAGAGCACCAGGGGTGTCACGACAGGGTTGATGTTCTAATCGGAACATTCAGCAAATCATTTGCATGTATTGGGGGGTTCGCTGCGGGCCCTGCAGGTGTTATTAGCTACCTCAGGCATAACGCCAGAACAAATATTTTCAGTGCCAGTCTTCCTCCGGCTGCAGTGGCAACTGTTCTGGCTGCACTCAATATACTTGAAAGAGAACCTGAACTTCTTGTTAAGGTTCACCATGCCACCCAAAGATGTCGCAACGGTCTGGCGGATCTCGGGTTTAACATCGGTCACAGCGAGGCTCCGATTATCCCTGTGTTTATCGGTGAGGATCTCGACTGTTTCCGAGTGTGGAAAGACATGTTTGATAACGGGGTATTTACCAATCCGGTTATCTCACCTGCTGTTGAGCCGGGAGGCGCCATGCTGCGTACCAGTTACATGGCAAGCCACACAGATGACATGATAGATCGCGCTCTGGATGTGTTTGAGAAGGTTGGCCGCAAGCACCACCTGATTGGGTGACAGCATGAAATACACAATCGAAAAGGTCAACAGCCGGAAAACGAAAAAAGAATTCATCATGCTTCCCTTCAGCATCAACAAAGATGACTCGCACTGGGTACCGCCGCTGTTGATGAATGTACGGCAATTGATGGATGCAAAACATCCGTTCCACGAGCATGCTGAGGTAGAGTTTTATATCGCACGGGATTCCAGCGGCAGGGTTGTTGGCAGAATAAGTGCCTGTGTCAACAGAACCCACAATGAATACCATAACGAAAAAACAGGCTTTTTCGGTTTTCTGGAATGTGAGAACGACAGTGAGCTCGCCGGTCTTCTTCTTTCAACTGCAGAAGACTATGTGAAAGCTGCAGATATGGAAAGCATACGCGGTCCTTTCAACCTCTCAACAAACGAGGAGTGTGGTCTGCTTGTTGAAGGATTTGACACAGACCCAAGGCTGATGATGACCCACAACCCCAGGTGGCTTGGCGGGCTCGTGGAACAGGCCGGATACAGCAAGCTCATGGACCTTCTTGCCTACTGGCTTGACGGAGACAGTGACAAGTTCGAAAAACTGTTCAGAATAGCAGCCATGGTTGAGAAACGCGGCGAATGGAAGGTACGGGGTATCAACCTGAAAGATCTCAGCAACGACATGAGGAAGATCATGGACGTATACAACGAGTGCTGGGGTGAAAACTGGGGTTTCGTTCCCATGTCATCCAGAGAATTTGCCGCCATGGTTGACGAGTTGAAAATGCTTATCACACCTGAACTCACACCGATTGTGGAACTGAACGGTGAAGTTGTTGCATTTGGAGTAGCTCTTCCCGACGCAAACATTGCGTTCAAAAAGGGAAAAGGCAGAGCGATTCCATCAATTCTTGCTCTTAAGGTTCCACCGTTCAAGGTAAATATCGACAGAGTAAGGGTTCTTCTCATGGGTGTGAAGAAAGAACATAGGAACAAAGGTCTTGAGGCTCTGGTGATAGACCGCATGATACGGAACAGTAAAAAAATGGGTATGGGCAGGGGAGAGCTCTCCTGGATACTTGAAAACAACCGCGAGATGAGGGCCATTCTTGAAAAGCAGATGAATGCCGACCTCTACAAGCGGTACAGGATCTACAACAAGGAATTTAAATGACAGAGCGGGAACTCGTTAACCTTTACATCAGGTTTTTTGAAAGCAAAGGCCACAAAAGAATTGCAGGGGCATCTGTAATTCCGGAGAATGACTCCACCATTCTTTTTACACCGGCAGGTATGCAGCCTCTTGTTCCCTACCTGCTTGGTGAAAAGCACCCACAGGGAAACCGTCTTGTGGATGTGCAGAAGTGCATAAGAACCGGCGATATTGAAGAGGTCGGAGATGATACACACCTTACCTTTTTCAGAATGCTCGGTAACTGGTCTCTGGGAAGCTACTTCAAACGGGAAGCAATTCTGTGGAGTTTCGAATTCCTTACTGGAAAAGAATGGCTCGGGTTTGACCCGGTAAAAATCAGTGTAACTGTGTTCGCCGGAGAGGGTGACATACCTGCGGACGCTGAGGCCCGTTCAATCTGGCTTGAAGCAGGTATTCCTGAAGAGCGGATACACAGCTTTGGAATGAAAGACAACTGGTGGGGTCCTACCGGGGCAACAGGCCCATGCGGCCCAGACACCGAAATGTTCTTTGACACCGGGAAAGAACCCTGCGGTGAGAGCTGTAAACCGGGCTGCTCCTGTGGAAAATACTTCGAGGTGTGGAACGATGTGTTCATGGAGTACAGAAAAACGCAGGATGGAACCTACCAGCCTCTTGCTCAGAAGAATGTGGATACGGGAATGGGTGTGGAAAGAACCGTGGCTATGCTGGGCGGTTACGGAACAGTTTACGATATCGGTGTTCTCAAAAGACTTATTGATAGGATTAGAACCCTTTCAAAAGCAGAGAAAGCAACGAAGTCTGAAAGGGTAATTGCGGATCACATCCGTTCAGCCACACATATTCTCGGCGATGACCAGGGGGTAGTTCCCTCTAATGTCGATCAGGGGTACGTTCTCAGAAGGCTTATCAGGCTTGCAATAAGGCACGGAATGAAACTGGATATACCTGGCGGATTCCTGACGCAGCTGGCTGCCATGGTAATTGAAGCTGAGGGAGAAGACTACTCGGAGCTTGTGCGGAACAGGGCGGTTATTCTAAGCGAGCTTGAAAGGGAAGAAAAACTCTTTGGTGAAACACTTCAGGCAGGGCTGAAACAGTTCAACAAGATGCTGCCCAATCTGTTGAGGAATCCCAACAGAACCGTTGCCGGAAGGCTTGCTTTCAAACTCTACGATACCTACGGTTTCCCTGTGGAACTCACAGCAGACCTTGCTACAGAAAACGGAATGTCCGTGGACATGGACGGATACAACAAGGCCTTTGAAAAACACCGGCAGCTGTCTAAACAGGGTGCTGAAAAGAAGTTCAAAGGCGGCCTGGCCGACAACAGTGAAATGGTAACAAAACTTCACACAGCCACACATCTGCTGCACGCGGCTCTAAGAAAGGTGCTGGGCGAAACTGTTCAGCAGAAAGGCAGCAACATAACGGCTGAAAGGCTTAGGTTCGATTTCCTGTATGGCGAGAAAATGACCAGCGAGCAGAAGGCGGAGGTCGAAGCTCTGGTGAACAGGGCCATAGACGATGGAGTTGCTGTGGTGATGAAGGAGATGTCTCCTGATGAGGCTGAATCCACAGGTGCTCTGGGCTTTTTCAAAGACAAGTATGGTGACGTCGTAAAGGTCTACTTTATAGGCAGTTATTCAACAGAGATATGCGGTGGCCCCCACGTAAACAACACATCGGAACTGGGCAGATTCCGTCTGGTTTCCGAGAAGAGTTCCTCCAGGGGTGTAAGACGGATCAAGGCGGTTCTTGAGTGATACACATCCTTCTCGTTGTTCTTGCAGTACCAGACTATTCGGGAACATGGGAAACCACTTACGGAGATATGGTTCTGGAGCAGAACGGCACCACGGTTACAGGCTGGTACAGCTACGGCAGCATGTCTTCCATTGAGGGAACAGTTTCTGAAAAAAGCGAAAAACTCGTTTTCACCTACACCGAGGCGACTGCTTCAGGCAGCGGCTGGTTTTTGCTTTCGGAAAACGGGAATTCGTTTGCAGGTCAGTGGAAGGCCGACGGAGACAGTAACTGGAGTGCCTGGGACGGGCATCGGGCCACAGGAGAGCCCTCAACCTGGGTTCTTGTTCTTGAAGCAGAGTGGCAGGAGTCCATGCGGGAAAACGAGTATTCTTTCGGTGAAATGCTGGATGCATGGCTTGGCAGGCTTCCCGGTGTGCAGGTAAGACACCGCTTTATCCACAGCCTTGAAGACATACGGAACTTCTGTGCCGAGGCGGCTGTTCTTCCCGGTGATGTTTACCTTGTTTTTGCCTCCCACGGAACATCTGCTGGAATCTCCCTTAGCTCGGGTACTGTTTCTCCCAAGGAGCTTGCCGATGTCATTTCTCCCATGACGAACCTGCAGTTGGTGCATTTCAGCAGCTGCGAGGTTATGGCTGGCAGCACAGACGAGACCATACTCAGTTCCAGGTTAAATTGGAAAGATAATTTTGCAGTTTCCGGTTACACCACGTCGGTTGACTGGGGGAGCAGTGCGATTATAGAGTTTTACTATTTCAACCAGATACTGGAGAACGGTCTTACTCCTGTTCAGGCAGCCCAAGCTCTCCAGTCTGATATCAGGTTTTCAGGTGCCACCCCCACACGCTACATGGATGGTGCCGGTTTTCAGATACAGACACCGTAACAGTTTATAGAAAGAGGCACCAGATGGATTTACTTAGAAGACTGTGTGAGGTAGACGGCGTTTCAGGCAGGGAAGATGCCGTTGTTGAAATGATTAGAAAAGACCTTGAAGGTTATGCTGATGAGATAAATACTGATGCCATGAAGAACATCACTGCAGTGAAGTACGGCACCCAGGGCGGGAACAGACCTAGAATAATGCTTGCAGGTCACATAGATGAAATCGGTTTCATTATTTACAACATAGACAAATACGGTTTTGCCTCGATAGTACCTGTTGGCGCGTGGAGTGCATCATCTATTTACGGACACACCGTAAGAGTTCACACTAGGAAGGGTGAAGTTCTTACAGGTGTTGTGTGTGCGCCTCCCGCGCTTACTCCCGAAGCTGCGGCAAAGGCGATCAAGCTCGACAAACTGTTTATAGACTTCGGTATGGATGTAGATTCTGTAAAGAAGAAGGTGGCAAGGGGAGACTGGGTTTCAATGGACACTGTTTACACAGAGATGGGCGACTGTCTGGTTGCTAAAGCCTTCGATGACAGGGTTGGTGCATACATCATAATGGAGGCTTTCAAGAAGTACAGCAATCCTGCTATCGATGTTT
>CAZRXU010000009.1:0-49819 GCA_964604135.1 uncultured bacterium
AGGGCTGGTCTCCGGGAATCTCTGGAGGATGTATGGGAGATGTGGAAATGAACTGCAACGAAGCCCTTGTTCTTATAGACGCTGTCATCGACAGAGAAACCACCCCTGAAGAAGAACAGCTGCTGCAGTTTCATGTCAACGGGTGTGAATCATGCAGAAAGGCTCTTCACCTCAGCAGGTCCATAAGCAGCCATGTTAAAAACCTGGAAGAACCGGTTCCCGACTCCAGTCTTCTGGAAACTGTTCAGGTGCGCCTTTCTTCGGGAAATTACGACAAGTCTCCCCTTTCTGCCGGAAAGCCAGCCAGGCGGCCTTTCTGGCGCATTGCAGCTGTTATTCCGTTTGCGGCGGCACTGGTTCTTTTTATACACGCTACCGACCACAGAAACTCAACAGACTATACTGGCCGATCAATTGAAGCCAAAACAGCCGGTAACACAACGATTCACTACGCGCCTGCTCCTGTTGTAGCTTACTCAAGGCCTTCCTCCGTTTCAACATTCTAGAGACCATGCTTATTCTGCTTGCATCCGTTGTTTTTTCTTCCGGTCTGTTCCCATCATTTATGAATTCCCCGGCCATTTCCGTTGGAAGAGCCGGAGATGACGATGCTTACGTAGAGGTGTGCAGCGGCGTAGCAGTATCCCCAGCACATGCCGTAACCCTTTTCGCATTTACCAGAGACTCTGATGTGTTCCTGATAGAAAAGGGCGGCAGACTGTATCCCGATTCAATCGTAAATTTCAGAGATATGGGGCTTTCCATGCTGGTTTTTGAGAATGACGTGTTTGCATCTTACGAACAACCCAGATCTACACATCCGGCAAATGGAGCTGCTCTGATGATCGTCGCGGATTATCCCACCGGTCTCTCTGTGGTAAGAACTTTTCCAATGGAACAACTGTCAGACGGTGCACTTCTGCTTGCTTCGCCCCCGGAATCGGAACTCATGGGTGCCCCTGTGTTTGACGCATACGACAGGCTTTCAGGCATTATTACAGGCTCATTCGACCCGGAAGACGGCAGAGGAGAACTCATGGCAATGATTCCCTGCAATCTGTGGTATTTCTGGGTAGAAACAGTACTTTCCAACGCTGGCATGAATACACCGCTTTTCGGGATAACTGCCATGCCGGCAACATCAGGTCTGTCTGCTGTACAGGGCATTCTTCTGCTCGATGTTGAGGAAGGATCTCCAGCGGAGTGCTGCGGGCTCAGAACTGGTGATATCATTACCAGAATAAACGGTGCAGAAGTTTACCATCCGGAAGCACTGAGGGTGATGATACAAAGCTCTGCAGAAGAACTAACATTAACTGTACAGAGAAATACAGAAACCACCGTAATCGTTATTCCCTCACTTCAGCAGTAGGGTAACTGAACTTCCTTCCGCAACCAGAGCCCGTTCACAATCATCAGAAACTGTTACCATCGGTGTTTTACCGAAATCTTCGGTTTTCCATGCTATCTCTCCGTTGCCCAGGCACACCACAATACCCACAGACGGGCACACCGCAAACACACACGACATATTGCTGTCGGAAGATGCCAATGCCGGTGTTTCCGGGAAAGTAAACATCACCTGAATCTTCAGGTCAAAAGGGGAGCATACAGCAACTTCGTTCCACTCATCGGTGGAGAAAAGCAGATTATCCTTACCTGCCCTGGTTAAAAATGCCAGCGAACCGTTAAGCTTCTCTTCAGCAACTTTCGTAAATGCCGGTACAGAGAAGGAAACCAGTCTTCCATCAGGGTATCCGGCAACCAGAACCCCGGGAAAACCCTGAATGTATGCAATCCCTGAATCAGGTGAGAATGCTCCGGCAGGAGAAAGATCAGAACCATTGTATTGCACAAGAGAACCATCATCAAGAAGAACAACAGGAACGCTGCCGCAGAGCGTTACAGCCTCAGCAATACCCGGCAGTATGCACGAAGCAGAAACCTCAAGGCCGTTTGCGCGAAGCAAAACATCATCATGTACCGCAAAAATACTGGAGTCGGATGCGGCAAGACCTGTAACTACCCCGCCTGCAGGTATTTTGCCGTGAATTCTTCCGTGACGGAGTTCCATGCAGTACAGGGTGTCACCTGAAGCAACAACTCCATAGTTGCCGGAAAATACCGGAGCCAGTTGCAGAACAGTTGGAAAAGATGCCTCTCGTTCCACGTAAGTGGGAAACGTAACAACCTCATCTGCTCCTGTTACGCACGAAGCTGCAGGAAGCAGAACTGCCAGCATTAGCAGCCTTGTTCTAGCGAACAACAGCTAGTTTCCTTGTAAGTGTGGTTCCTGATGTACGCATGGTTACGAAGTACACGCCGGGAGCTATCCCCGAAGCATCAAAACTGACTGATCCTCTGCCAGCTGGAACCTCTTCATTCCTGAGTGTCTGAACTACCCTGCCTGCAATATCCATCACAGTTATGTTCACTCTTCCATGCTCTGGAACCGTGTAAGAAACCTCTGCTGTACTTCTTACAGGAGCGGGAGTTACGGGATCAAGACTTACAGGGAAGTATTCACCGGACTGTATACCGTTTGTAACGATATCAATTGTTCCAGTTACAGAAGCGTAGTTGTGCAGTCTGGCACCATAGTAGAGATTTTTGCCTTCCAGCGCGGTGAAGTTTAACCATACTTCACCTGCGCTGTTGGTTATCTGCTGTTCGTAGAAAGACTCTGTGTGAGAAGAGTGGTTGCCAATACCGTCTGTTACTGTTACAACAACGCCTTCAACAGGAGATCCCCCTGATGTAACAGTGATATGAAGTGTGTTGGGCCCTGCATTTAAAACTGAAGGTACATCAAAGTCAAGAGCAAAAGGAGTTCCGCTTACATCACTGTTTGGAATATCCATGGACGGATCACCAAACCAGTGGTACATCTTCGCATTGCTAAGACCAGTACCACTGAACATTTGAATAATCTGCGTCTGAGTTGCTGAAAGCACTTCTCCGGCACATGTGTTTCCCTTATCAAATATCTCCCAGAAAAAATCTCGCTGCATTCTGTTGTTCACAGTGGTGTAAGAGGGAGCACTGGCAGCCAGATTGCCGCTTGCACCAACACCAGGAGCATCCATCCAGCTTTCTGCAAGGCAGTTGTATGTACGATCGTGTACACCATTATTGCAACAGACATTAAAGACCGGAGGGAAGAAAGTGTTTGTAAGACCGTAAATGCGGCCTGCATTCCAGCTGCCCTGCCACTGCCATGATGTAATTGAACCGTGCCCCCTGTAGTTAACTATTCCCACTCCGCTGTTGATTGCATTGGACACACTGTCCGGGGTTCCGCCCTCAAGCGGATAAACAGTTTGAAAAACAATATCTGCAAGCTGATAATCCCATGTTCTTACAGCCTCGCAATTAGCTGTGTATTTATTTGGATAATTTTCCTCATGTGCCGCAAGTACAACACTAGCTGCAATAGAAGGCCCTGTCTGCCCTATATAACTAACATAAGACATTGTTTTAGCCATTTGATTACCCAGATGCGCCGCATTACCAGAGTATCTTCCCACTGCGAGATCAGGATAGTTATCGGGACTCATAAGTTCGTAGTAAAAGTCTCCGTAGTAATTACCGTAATTCTTTGATTCCAGCTGCTGATGGCGCGCGGGAATCAACACGAATCTTGTTTTTCCCTCCTGGTACTCATCGAATATGGCATTTCTGATCAAATAGCTTGAAGAACCAGTAGCCATCTCTATGATTTTCACATGGTAACCAAGCGCATTTACCATGGCAAGCAGAGGTGTTGCAGAATCAAGATTCTCCGGCGGTACAACGCAGATATACACATTGTCATCCATTGACACCGGGGAAACATCCACCGGTATTCTCAAAGCTTGGTAGTTGATCACCTGTGAGCGGTGCATGGCAGCTGTTTCCGGCCTTGCAGAAGTCTGGCGTTCACGGCTACCGGTGAAGTCTATTCTGGCAGTCATAGATGATGCCACCTGAAACTGACCGGTAGATGCGTCCCAGGTGAAAGGGTTCATCTGAAGAACAACTGTGTTCAAACCAGCCCAGTTTCCCTGCTCACGGAGCTCTGCTGGTGATGAAGGATATCTGCCGCTGACATCAGTTGACAGATCGATAAAACAAAACGGTTCAACCTCGTCATCGGTACGAAGCGGTTGAACCGGGTACGGTGTACCTGTTCCCGCAGAACACCATTCAGCGTCTACAAGAGATACAACCGGCTGCATTCCGGCAGGCAAGCCCAGGGCAACAGGAATCATGGGAAGCTCTGGAGCCCCTGCAGGCGTGTCAGTATCCCAGTAATAACCATCCACCGAATACCTTGAATACCCGGACAACTGCTCGAGGTTATACCCTGAAAGATTCAATTGAACAACGGCGTGGCTGTCATCAGCTTCCACCAGCACGATTTCCGGAGCGGAGTTGTTGTACTGCCCCCCCAGAGAAACCCAGGAACCAAGTATCGATAGAACCAGAATCAAACCCATCGGTGCAACCTCCACAATTTGTAATTTAAACCACGCCAGCTCACCCTAACATAACAACTGTCTACGAAATGTGTTCCCTGTAAGATTCAGTTTTCCTCTTCGGCACCGAGAAGAGACATCTTCATAAGCTCACCGAGCTTTCCAATGAGGTTCTTCTTTCTTACCGGTTTTGAAATATGAATATCGCAGCCAGCGTCAAGACACTTTTTTACCTCTTCCCCGGAAGAATGGGCCGTAAGGGCCACAATGGGCGTGCGCCGACTGCTTGAGATCTGTTCGTGTGCCCGAATGGATTCTGTTGCCTTGTACCCGTCCATAACCGGCATCTGCATATCCATAAGTATGATATCAAACTTCTTTTTCAAAAAGTGATAAAGAGCTTCCTGCCCATTATCAGCCACTGTGAGTTCCCAAGGAAACTGTTCGATGTATTTTTTTATAAGAAATACATTGTCCGGTGAATCCTCTGCAAGCAGTATTGACAGTTTCATTTTCTTCACACCTTCCCTAGTATCTGGTTCCTCGGAAGGCGCAGAAACAGGATCAGCTTCTCTGAATACCTCTGACAGTTGAGAAGCAATGTCAGCTCTTGATGGCGGTTTAAACACAAACCGGTTAACCCCGCTTAAACTGCATTTCTCAACACTGAAGTTGTCTGCCGTGAGCATCATTACAATTCTGTCTGTGTTAAACGACTGGCTTCGCAGAGAATCGACAATTTCACATCCGTCCAGATCGCCAACAGTGGTGTTCAGGAAAATTACATGATAGGAAGCAGCAGAAACCATTTCTACCACGGAACTTCCGGAAGCTGCAGTATCTACAGAAGCTCCCCAGCTCTGCAAAAGCTCCTTTACTCCAACTCTGTAGTTACGATTATCATCAGCTACAAGAATGTGTTTACCTGATAAATCAACAGGCCAGCCGTGGTTGTCTTCTGAAGCAACTTCTTTATCGGCAGCAGGCAAATTGCAGGAAAAGAAGAAAGTGCTGCCAGAACCCTCTTTACTTTCCACAGATATCTCACCGCCCATGAGCCTTGCAAGCCTAGTGCAGATTGCAAGCCCCAGCCCTGTTCCTCCGTATCTTCTGGTGTGGGAAGAGTCTCCCTGGGTAAAACTCCGGAATATTGCCTCGACTTTGCCTTCCGGAATTCCAATCCCTGTGTCAGCAACCGAAAAGGCAATTTTACCGGGACCGTCCGGTTTCACACCGATGTTGATCTCCCCCTCATGTGTGAATTTTATTGCATTTCCTACAAGGTTAAATACTATCTGTTTCAGGCGAGATGGGTCTCCAACCACCCACCTTGGGGTATCAGGTCTTATGCGACAGTTGATCTCGAGCTTTTTCTCATGAGCTTTTAATGACATGGTTCTGCATGTAGTTTCCATTTCCTCAAAAATATCAAAAGCTATTTTCTCCAGCTCAATTCTTCCGGCCTCTGCCTTGGAGATATCAAGAATATCGTTGATAATGCGGAGGAGATGCTCGCTGGCATCTGTGTTAACCCGGAGGTAGTTCTTTTGCGTCGGAGACAGATCAGTCTGCTTCAACAGATCTGAAGTGCCTATTATTGCATTAAGCGGTGTTCGTATTTCGTGGCTCATGTTAGTAAGGAACTCTGACTTTATTCTGGCAGCGTTCAAAGCCTCTTCCCTGGCTTCAATAAGCTCCAGTTCTATTCCTTTTCTCTCAGAAATATCTCTGAGAATTCCCGTTGCCTGCCAGGCTCCGTTCAGGAAGAATGAAGAGACAGAGAGTTCCACTGGAAAAATATTCCCATTCTTGCGTTTACCCTCTATCTCAACCACTCGCCCCAGCATCATACCCGTGCCGTCTTTTCTAAACCTGTCGAGACCCATTTCAATCATTTCCCAGTAAGGCTCGGGAGCTATCAGCTCGTGAAGTCTGCTGCCCATTGCCTCCTCGCTGCTGTACCCGAACATCAACTCGGCAGATGTGTTAAAAAATGAAATTCGGCTGTCTGCATCAATTATTATTACTGCATCCTGGGCAGATTCCGTTAAAGCTCTAAACTTGATGTCGTTCTCTCTAATTGAATCCAGAGTGGAATCGACCTCGGAAAGACCTGCATATACAAGTACTGTACCGGTGATTTTATCGTTTACTCTCAACGGAGCAACGGAAACAGACATCCTTCTTAAATCAGTCTGATACCTGCCGTACCCGGAACACTCTACCCCCCGCACAACCTTCCCTCTAACTGCATCATGGTATGAAATACCGCTGCTCTCGGGGCTTATGGTTACTAGTTCATCAATATGCCTGCCCACAGCCTCCTGTTGCGTCCACTTGAACAACTCAGCAGCAGCACCGTTCCATACAGTAACGATCCCATTGTTGTCTGTAACAATAAATGCATCAGGAACAATGTCTGCGGCGCTGCCGGTAAAGATGCCATGACCGGGTGCGTTTTCATCCCGCATGCCTGCTGAGAAGACTTCTGCAGAGGAATCAGATTGCCTCATTGCCTACCCCTCTCCGCTGGTGTTTTCAATGGTTTCTCTTACCATTTTTACAAGGTAACCAGCGCTGAACGGCTTTCTTAAAAGCCCCTGCAAATTAAGACCTCCAAATCGCTTTCGAATTTCTTCTTCGCCGTATCCAGTTGTGAGGATGATGCCCAGCTCTGGAGATCTTCTTCTGAGCTGTCTGAATGTCTGCATTCCGTCCATCCGAGGCATTACAAGATCAAGAATTACACATTTGATGGTGTCACTGCTCTTGTGGTAAATCTCAAGAGCCTCAATGCCATCACATGCTGTGAGAACCCTGAAACCCTGCTTTTCCAGTATCTGTGTTCCAATTTTGCGTATGATTTCTTCGTCGTCAACAAACAGTACTGTATTAGCTTCGTCTGCCGAAACATTTTCCCGGCGAACGGAATTTATAACCTCATCTATTTCCTTGAGTGCCTCTGTGAGTTCTGATGCGATTACACTGGAAGAGTGGCTGGCTGCAAAATCCACCCTGTTTCTTGCATCTTTGAGCTTTCTTACAAAAACCTCTGCAAGCAATTCAGTACCTCCCTGCAGCACCACCCGAGGTTAACTATTACTGTCGGTAGCCAGTATCGCAAGGGCAGTCAGGAAAATTGCAGGAAAGGATTATGCTTCTTTTCCTCTCCCATTGTAGACGAAGGCCCGTGGCCGGGAAAAACAACCAGCTCATCATCAAAAAGTACAACCTTGTTTTCAAGTGAGTCTCTCATTCGATCGGGAGAACTCTCCGGTAGATCTGTTCTACCTACAGAACCGGCAAAGAGCGTGTCTCCTGAGAATATCAGACCATGCCCGGAAATACATATTGAACCTCCGGAATGGCCTGGTGTGTGGATTACGCTGAAACTGAGAGCTCCCACATCCAACCTGTCTCCTTCTTGAAGAAACCTCCGCGCAGGAGGAGGCTGCTGTATTCTAAACCCCCAATTCGCTGCGTGAACAGCTGCAGAGGAGAGCATCCCGGCATCTTCGCTGTGTATCATTGTCTCAGGAGAAAAGCGCCTGATCAAACCAGCTGCCCCTCCCACATGGTCGAAATGACCGTGGGTGTATACAATAAAATCCACCTGTTCAAGCTCCTGTTCCAGAACGCTGGAGTCTGCGCCGGGATCAATCACAAGCACTTTCCCTGTTTCCGGACATTTCAGCAGGTAACAGTTGGTCTGTATTGGACCCACAACTATCTTCTTTACAACAGGCTTAATCACAGACTTCCTCCAGTTCGCGGATTCTTTCAGAAATTTCAGAAGTAGCTGCTGTGTCGTCGACGAAAGTCACAAACATACGGTAGTTCTGAAGAGCGTTCTGCATATCGCCCTGGCTGTAAAAGCATTCGGCCAGACCCAGCCTGGATGCCGGATTAGAAGGGTCGTTTTCCAGAATGGATTCCAGAACGGATACAGCCTCTTCAAACCTGCCCTGGGCCGAGTAGGTAATGGCAAGGATATTCAGTGCTTCAGTATTTGAAGGGGAAAGCGCAAGCACAGATAATATCTGCTCTTCGGCTTCTTCATGCCTTTCCAGCATCCCCAGCGTTCTTGCAATTTCAATCCGGGCCTTAAGGAAACCCGGATCGGCATCCTCCGACCTCTGAAACATAGCAAGAGCGCCTTCCATGTCACCGGTGAGCTGAGTTATTCTACCACAGTTGTAAAGCACTGAAGAGTTCCCGGGTTCCCTGCGCAAAGCCGTAGTAAAACAAACAGCCGCATCCTCGTAGTTCCCGTTTTCCAGCAACGCCATTCCGTAATTGTTAAAAGCAAAGCCGTCTTCCGGACTGAACTGAACAGACATCTCTCCGGTGTAAAGAGCCTCTTCAATTCTGCCTGCACCCACCAGAGCCCCGGTAACATCGGTGAGCACATCAACTCTGGTTGAATCAATTTCGATAACCATCCAGTAAGCTGAAATAGCATCATCGTAAAGGCCAAGATCCAGACTTACCGTTCCCAGATTTCTCCATGCATTGGGATTTTCAGGATCTAGAGATGTGGCTCTTAATAAGTGCTCACGGCACGCCACAAGATCACCTTTTTCGTAAGCCTCGGTGGCTTCTGCAAAAATAGCTGCTGGGTCATCAGAAACACCGCCCTCCCCGCCGCATGAAACAAAAACGGTGCACACAACGGCAGTCAGAAGTATATTGAGGGTGGAATCATGCACACTAAGGAGGGTATTTTTGCCGGTTATCATATTTATCATTCTATCCATTCCACTGGAAGCCTGCAGTATCGATCCGTACAAAATCTTTGAACAGGCGGATTCCACACTGTCAGCAATCAGTGCGGTTGAGTACAGTTACTGTTTCAGTGGCACACAGGCCCTGTCAAACATAATACCTGTGGTTGAAGGAACAACACACCTGGGTTTTGTTCCCGGGCTTCAGCATCCGCTTATGCTTCACAGTCTGGAAACCATTTCGAGAACCATCCGCAGTATTGCAGTTCCTTCACTGTTCGCAGCATCAGCAGATAGTGTTTACTTCATAAGCAATGGTAATTCTGTTGCATACCGTGCCCGGTATACTGCAGACGCAACGGATATTTTCAGCTTCCCCCCTTCATCAGTAATGATGGAGTTTGTTGTTCCTGAACCATTCAGAGACGAAATACTCGCCGACTCTATTGCAGTTCTCTTTCCCGTTGAACTTGACAGTGTGCAGTGTCATGTTTTTCATGTTTACTACGGCGACAATTCCCGGGCAGAGGCTGTATGGTACCTCGGTATAGACGACCTTCTTCCAAGAGCGGTAGAGAGGATTGGACACTATGGCCCAGACTCCCTACAGGGCGGAGAATTTCTTGAACTGTCCGCTATTGATACCCATTGTTCTCTGCCTGTTCCGCCAATAATACCAGATGATTTTCAGGTACAACTGTGGAATTCTCTGCTTGAACCGCACACTCCGGCACCCGATTTCTTTCTTGCGGATACCCGTGGCTACACAGTGCGATCAACACAGTTCAGAGGTTCTGACATGCTTGTATGCTTCTTCTCCTCGTGGGACAGCAACTCTCTGAGGGCTCTGGGTGTTCTAAATACTGTTTCAGCCGAATACCCGAATGCAGTACAGGCTGTTGGAATCTCAATTCTCGAAACTGCAGATCCTGTATTCAGGTTGAGTTCGCTCAATCTGAGCTTTCCAGTTCTGATATTTGGTGAAGATGCTGCCGAAGACTACAATATACACGCAGTACCGGCATTGTTCCTTGTTTCCACTGAAGGGGATATTCTCTACTCATCATCACGGATTACAGAAAACACACAAGAAATAATAATGGAACTTGTGGAAGAATCCATACAGAAAAGGGAGCCGTAAAGCTCCCTTCTGTATACAATGGTACCGGAGGCGGGACTTGAACCCGCACAGGCTATTGCCCACTAGGTCCTTAACCTAGCGTGTCTGCCAATTCCACCACCCCGGCACTATTCATTTCTAAAATATTGCCAGCAGAAATGAAACAACCATAAACAGCACAGCAAGAACTGAAGTGGCTTTGCTGAGAAGGCTGGCTGCACCTCTGTTGCCGAATGATGCCGTAAGAGCACCACCGCCCCCGAATGCACCGGAGAGGCCGTCCCCTTTTGACTTCTGAAGCAGTACAACTGCAATAAGAAGTACACAGATCACTGAATGCAAAAACGTTAATACCGCAGTCATTTATGTTTCTCCTTCATTTCGAAGCCGATATATACAACAAGGTGACCCATCTGGCAAGGCTCCTTTTAACCTATTTGTTGTCAAAGAGATAGAGTATATCCTTCAGAGCCAGGTTACTTCCCGGACACTGTGTGTGCGATCCTTTTACCAGACGGTGAACAGTAACAAACTCTCTGCTTATGGAATACTCTGCAGCAAGCCTGTGCATCAGAATTCCAAGGGAATTCATTTGTGCAGAAGATGGAGATGTCTGGTTAAAGTTGCCCACCAGACAAATACCAACAGAAAACTCGTTTGCACCTCTTGCATGGGCCCCCTGAAAAGGAAGAGCTCTTCCCTTCTCTATCTCTCCGTCTGCACTGAGAGAGCCATTACCGATTACAAAGTGATACCCCACATCGTTCCAGCCGTTAACAACACGGTGCAAAACTCTGAAACAGGCAGCGTTTCCCGTTTCCGTTGCTGAATGATGAACAACAATCCCGGAGACCTGTTTCATCAGAGAGCTGCCCGGTTCTTTCAGCGGTTCAGCCTGTTTCGCCACTTCATCCTCTGTTATGCCAGTATGTTCCGGTGCAAAACCTGCCTCGATTAACCAGTCAAGATATTTCACTTATATTCTGCTCCACGCAAAGATATTTATTGTTTAGACCTGTGCCTTATTATGGAGGTAATATTATGCCAGATCGTAATGCCGGTACAAGGGTTGGGGTTTACGTGGATGTTTCTAATCTCACCATGAACGGCGGTTACGGTATGAGATATGAAGTGCTTCGCGAATTCGCCTGTCGTAATGGAGCCCGTCCAGTTCGCCTCAACGCCTATGTCAGCTTCGATGAAGCCCGGGCCAGAACCGATTTTGATTACAGAGACAAGCAGAGAAGATTTCACAGTGCCCTTCGCGATATAGGTTTCAAGGTTATACGAAAAGTAGTTAAATGGTACACCGATGAAACCGGAGCCAAGTTCGGAAAGGCAAATGTAGACCTCGACCTTGCAGTTGACGCACTTCTTCAATCCGATAAACTCGATAAGGTTCTTATTGCCACAGGAGACGGTGATTTTGTGCGGGTGATAAGCACCATTCAGAACAAGGGCTGCCGCGTTGAAGTATTGGGTTTCGACAATGTTTCCAGGGAACTTCGAGATGAAGCTGATCTGTACATATCAGGTTACCTTGTTCCCAATCTGCTACCTTTTAAGGGGATGGAAGATTACTCAAAATGGGGCGCTAAAGGCTCTTTCGTAAGAGGTATCTGTGTAAGTCACGAGAAGGGGTTTGGTTTTTTCAGATTTCTGGATACATTTCAGGGCGAACTGTGGTTAATTGACAACAGAGATCCCGAATCACCCTACTCGAACATATTCTTTCACGATTCGAATCTCCCCACAAATGTAGATTACTACAAACTTCCAGACAGAGATCTTGTTTTTGAGTTCGAAATAGCTGATGGAACAGACCCGGGGAAAACCCAGGCAATCAACATTGGATGTCTAAGGGCACTTACGTGACCTGCAGCGATTTCAGTGTACATCTAATTTACAGATTTTCAGGGAGGCTTTTTTGAACTGGATGGTGATTGTAAACGCAATGGCCGGTGGAGGAAAAGCCGGCAGGATGTGGAAAACTGCGGAAGCGGTACTAACCAGCACAGGAATCCGTTTCACACCCAGGTTCACAGAAGCACCTGCCCAGACAAGGCTGCTCGCCTCAAATGCATCTGATCTGGGCTTTGACGGTGTAGCCGTATACGGTGGAGATGGAACTGTTTCCGATGCTGCCGCAGCAATCTCCTCTCTTGAAAACAAGCCTGTTTTGGCCTCGCTACCTGCAGGTTCAGGCAATGACTGGATCAAATCGCTGGGCTTTGAAAACGCAACTGTTGAAGATTGTGCCGCAGCAATTGCAGAAGGCACGACAAAGCAGGTTGATACAGGATTGTGCGTGTGGCCCGGCAACAGGAAGTTCTTTCTCAACTCCGCCGGTGTGGGCTTTGACGCTCTGGTTTTGAAGAGGGCTGTGAACACACGCCGTCTTCTTCCACTTGGAGGGTTGAATTACCTGCTTACGCTGGCTGTGTCTGCAGTTATTCCACCCAGCTGGAAAGCCACGATTTTCTGCGACGAGAAGCCATTCTATAAGGGTGATTACCTCACTATTACAACAGGTATCGGCAGGTACTCCGGTGGAGGAATGCAGCTTTCTCCCTCTGCGATTCCCGATGACGGGCTGTTTGACAGCGTTGTGATATCACCCATGAGTTTCTTTGCAATTGCAAAGCATATGTCAAAGCTCTACGATGGAACCATTCTAAGCACCGAATTCACAACAGCAGCCAGAGGAAGTGTTATAAGAATCGAACCCTTCACAGCAGGTTCTGCCTTGATTGAACTTGACGGAGAAATTGTGGATCCAGGTGAAAAAGCCGAATTTATAGAACTGGTATCGAAACCGTCGGACCTAACAGTTGTTATTCCTCCCCCAGAATAAGCTCTGCGGCATCTTCAGGTGTTTCTGCAAACAGATCTGCTCCTGCTACTTCCAGAGCCTCCCGGGATCTGAAACCCCACAGCACAGAAACACAGGGGATTCCCGCAGCACGCGCAACTGCTATATCTGCCTCTCCATCACCCACCATAAGTGCTGAATCCAGAGGAACATTGAATCTATCGAGCATTCCCAGTAACAGAACAGGCGAGGGCTTTGCGGGAAAACCAGGTTGTGACCCGGTTATTGAAAGAAACTCTGCAAAACACAGATGATCAGAAACGGACTTTTCAAGGCTTCTCTGAAGTTTGTTGCTTAGAATAAACATCATTATTCCGGCCTTGGAGACTCTCTTAATCAGGCTTTCTATGCCACTGTATAAATATGATTTTGAATGCTTCATCTCTGAGTATACCCTGTTAATCTCATTCACCATACGCGAATTCATCTTCCCGGGAACACCGAGGGTTTGCAGCAGGTGTTCAACGCCAAATCCAACCCCGGCTTCAACTTCGCTCATTGACTTTTCTGCAAATCCGTGGCTGTGCAGAACAGAATTAACCGTAGAAGTAATATCCGGTATTGTGTTCACCAGGGTTCCGTCCAGATCAAACACCACCGCCTTCATCGGGATGCTCTTTCTCCCGGCTGAAGATAGCTGCTGCATGCCATATTTGCGGTCTGCCGGAGAATTTCTGCTTCCTCCGGGCTTATCTCCTGCGGTTGCCAGATTCCTGAAGAAGAAAGGTCAATACTGTACACTGTAACAGCTACAACACAGGCTGCAGCATAAGACCCTTTCAGAGAAGGATGTGCACCATCACCGGAGTAAGGGTCGATTTCCGGGTGGTTAATTCTTATCAGATCAAATGCTATTCCGCACGGGGCAACCGGCGAGCTGTGCGCTGCCCCCATTCTGGAATAACCTGCTCGCAGACCTTCAAGCATTAAAGGATCGTTTTTCCTTGCCCAGGTCATGAAGAAAACAGGCTGGGCTCCACCTGCCTGTGTAAGCCATGCAAGGCTGTCACCGAACAAATAGGTTGCAGCAGGATCAATAACAGGCATACAGCTCTGCTCCTGAAAAACAACTGTATTCCAGTTGCCTGTGTGTATTTCATCATGAAGCTGCTGGTTGTTCCAGTGATTCTGGTATGTGGCCCCTCCTGCGGTTATATGCCCCACGGAAAGGGTATCAGCCTCCACCGAATCATATATCTGCTTCACCATGTTCCACAAACCTCCGCTGGCCTGTGTGTAACTGTTTCCCACAAAAAGAACAGAAGGGTACAGTGTGACAGCTGCAAGCAGAATTACAGTATTCATTACATACCTCCACAGACAACGGCTCTGAAAACAAGCTGATCAGTACTGTTTGAAACCGCAACACAGTAAACACCTGCAGGAATACAGGCAGATAGGTTCAATAGGTTTTCACCTGTCACAACCGATGTTGTAAACATGGCAACAGATCTCCCGGCTGTGTCGTACACTGTAACTTCTACAATCCCTGGTTCTGTACAGTTCAATACAAAAGAAAGAAAGCCCGATACAACCGGATTGGCCAGCAAAACAGCACGGAATTCCCCACCTGGCGATTCCTCTACCCCCTGTGACCCAACGCACCCAAGAGAGTCTGTTTTCAATAACCACCCTTGGTACAGAGTTTCAGTCACACAGCCTGAAACAATCAGACCACCATCGGACGCAGACGACACAGAAAGCCCGTAGTCTGAGCGTACTGTACTGTGCTTTCTTGTCCATAGAAGCTCTCCGCTGTCGCTGAACCTGCGGATACAAAGGTCTGACCTGTTGGATTCACTGAAAGGAATTGAGTTTGTCCATCCACACACTGCAAAATCTCCTCCAGGCAATGCTGCAAGACCGGTTCCAGTTTCCCAGCTTCTGCCTGCTGCAACAACAGTCCACTGGTGCTGTAATGCAGAGTTCAGCTTAACAAACCTTGTCTCGCCGATCATGTTGTTTGCGTCTGTCATGGCATTTATCAGAATGAACAATCCCCTTGAATCAACCTCCAAAGCCACCGGAAGTATCCTTCCCTCACCTGGGAAAAGGTTGTACAGCTGCTGTAACTCACCTGCAGAATTCAATGAAAGGATGCACAGACTGCTGTTCCACCCGGAGTCTTCGCGACTGCCCACAACAAATATCTCACCGTTGTATGTACACACACAGCTAACAGAGAAGCCTGCTGAAGGATAGCCTCTGTTCCATGCAACACCGCCTGAACTGTTGAGTTTCGAAACGCGAACGACACCGGACACATTACCGGCAACTACAGTGTTTGCACCTGATGAACACACAGCTACATTCTGAAAGAAATCTGGTGAGTACTGTGCAAGCCACTGTTCTTCACCGGAATTGCTGAAAAAGACCACCGATGTAACCCCTTCAGCTGCGGCATTGCAGACAACCACAACACCATTCTGTAGTTCCGAGGCATCCACAGGTTCTCCTGAAGCCGTAGAAAATGTCTGAGACATCACAGCACCATGTTGATCGGTGGTGTAAACCACTGCGGCAGAAGCCCCACCCCAGCTCTGCTGAAGGCTCCCAACCACGATGTATCCCGAAGCTGTTTCCGAGGCAAAGACCAGTTTCTGCGCTCCCTGGCTTTGAAAAACAGAATAAAAATCCGGTAACCCTGTTACAATCAGAAAAAGAAGAAGACCAGTCATTGTTTACTCACTTCCTCGAGGCAATCCCGCACAAGCATAATATACAGAAGCTTCCTGCCGGGCCATCCCATTCGATGAACTGTGTTTCTGCCTGTTTGCCTTCGTCCTTTTCTTCCAGACGGTTTCGTACTATTGTATTACCGAATAAACTGGAGGGAGATTGACATGCACAGGAAGTTCCTTGATGACCTTACAGATGTTGAAAGAACAGAGTTCATTTCCAGGTGCGAAAAGAAAGTGTTTCTTGCAGGAACAGAAATAGTAACGAAGGATGACACTTCGCGGGTGATGTACATCATTAAAACAGGCTCCGCCACAGCCAGTGACAGCTGGGACGAAGACTCGGTACCCCTTGCCATTTTCTCCGAGTGGGATGTTTTTGGAGAGATGTCTTTTCTTGACGGTTCGCCACGCTCTGCTACTGTAAAAGCTACTGAAGACAGTGTAGTGTACAGTATCGAATGGAACAAGTTCATGGAACTCATCGACTCCAAACCTGTGATAACCACGAAAATTCTTCTCAGCCTTGTAAGAATTCTCATCAACAGACTTCAGTTTATCGATATCGCTTTTACCACCATTGCCGTTGCCAACAGAGACATGAAAAAAATCGTTGCAGAAATGCGCGGGTTTCACAAGGGATAGTTTTCTCAGACCAGTTCGTTCTTAAAACAGTGGGTTGATGAGGCATCCCATGTTATCTGTACCGTATCTCCCTGTTTCACACTAAGTTTTCTGAATTCGTCAGGCGTCAGCATGGAAGAAAAAACTGTTGTTCTGCATGTAACCTCGATAATAAAACCATAGCCTTCACGAACTATTTCTGTAACCTGACCCTTGAACCGGTTTGTTTCGTCTTCCCGCAGCAGCTTTTTGGAAACACTGATAGATTCCTGTGGAACTGCAATGCTGCCTTTTCCTGCTTCTATATCTTCCGGCAAATCAATACTGAGGCCATCAATTGTAACAGCCCTGCCCCCTTCATAAACCACTGGTATCAAATTTTTCATACCTGTAAATACGGCCATAAACGGGTTTGATGGCTTAAAAAATATATCATCTATAGAACCCTGCTGTACTATTTGACCGTTGTTCACCACTGCTCCAGCGGTTCCCAAGGAAACGGCATCAGTGAAATCATGGGTGGCCATTACAAAAGTTGTTTCAGTTCTGCTGTGAATTGTTTTCAGTTCCCGCCTGAGATACCCTCTGAACTGTTGATCGAGAGAACTCATAGGTTCATCAAGAAGCATGACTGATGGATTTGTTGCAAGAGCTCTTGCCAGTGCAGTTCGCTGTTTTTCACCACCACTTAGTTTACCAGGAAGCCTGTTAAGCAGAACCCCCAGATCCAGCATTTCAACGATTTCAGTTACCCCGAGGCCACCTTTTCTGCCCCATTTAAGGCCGTATGAAATGTTTTCTTCCACGGTAAGGTGGGGAAAAAGAGCACTGTCCTGATAAACAATTCCAACTCCCCTCCTTCCCGGCTTAACACTGTTCATATTCCGCCCGGAAATCTCTACGCGCCCCTCTTCCACCCCGGTGAGCCCTGCGATGATTTCAAGTATAAGAGTTTTACCTGATCCAGTGGGCCCCATGAGCATAAAAAAACTTCCCTGTGGAATGCTCAGATCAACAGGCCCCAGCCTGAACGCTGGAAATGACCTGTTTATTCCCTTCAGTCTGATCATTATCTTTCCTCTGTCCTGGCTGTTTTTCCCGCTGTAACAAAACGCAGAGCAATAAACACCAGCAGACTGACCACAACAAGAATGAAAGCAACAGGCTGACTGTATTTCAGCCCGTAGGCTTCATATCGCTCATACATAAGCACAGGAGCAATCATGGGATGATACGCCACAACCACAACAGCACCGAATTCACTTAGAGCTCTGGCCGCACTCATAATCAAACCAGCAAGAATACTTCTTCCGGCAAGAGGAAGAGTAATCCTTCTGAATGTGGAGAACCTGGATGCGCCCAGACTCATGGAAACATTCTCCAGCCTTGGCGATACCGAAGCAAACCCCTCCCTTGCTGCGTTAACAAAAAACGGCATACCAACAAACACCATAACGGCAATAATCCCGACCCTGCTTCCCATCACATGTATTCCTGCGTCAAGCAGAATACGTCCGAACCAGTGATTCCGTCCTGTAACACCCAGAATTGCAATGCCAACAACTGGGTGGGGAATAACAATGGGAATGTCAACTATGCTCAGAACGATCCGCTTCCCCGGAAATTCTTTTCTTGCCAGCAGGTAGGCCAGTGGAGTTCCCGATACAAGACAGATAAGCGCGGTAACAGCGGCTGTGTAAAGGCTTAGAAGCACCGAGTCTGTTACCAGCTTGTCTGATAGTGCCTCTTTTATGTCATCTAAACCGGGGGCAGTCATCATGCTGACCATTGGCAGCACTAGAAATGCCATAACACAAACTGCCGAAATAATGCTCAGCCAGAAGAATGCCCCCTTCATACCTGTTACCTGGTGAGGGAAGCAATATCGGCAGGTATTTCCGAAAACACGGTTCCGGGAGAAACACGAACCGGAACAAAGGAAGGCTGACCCATATCATCAAGAACAGAAAGCCCTCCATCCATGCTGAGCAGGAAAGCAACAAATGCTTCAGCTGCTTCACGGTTTGGAGCGTTATCTAGAATTGTTATTCCGTAAGCAATCGGAGCGCCGGAGACAGTTCTTGTATCACCTGGCTGACTGCCTGCAATCTGCGTTGATGCTGTTGCATAAAGCTCTGCCTGATCCGGATCACCCAGGTTCACCTCTGCCGGAAGAACCACGTACTGAAGTTCATGTTGAACAGCTACAGACAGGTATTCAAATGCATAATCAAGGTGGCCACTCTGCAGCAGAGAAATCAGCTCCACAGATTTCGGCCTTATGTTTGCCTCGTTTCTTCCGTTAACAAGCTCAGTAAACAATCCCGGAGAATCGTAGAACTTTTCCGCGAGCTGAAGAGTAAGCAGGGTTCTGTACCCGCACGGATCAGCATTGGGATCTGCGTGGCCCCACTCCACATCATCGCGACCAAGTATTTCAAACCAGTTCTCACTGTTTATCTCTGAAGCGTACATGCTGTTCGGGAGGTAACACAAAACCATCTGATTTGTTGCGAACACACAGTTCCAGCTTGTGTATTCATCTATGAGCATGTTGTCTATTACCCTGTAATCCGCCGAAGCCATTACATCACAATCACGATCAAGCTCGGTTATTTTTCTGGCACATGCTACACTACCGCCAGCCTCCCTCTGTACGTCAACACCAGGATACTGCTCTTCAAACATCGACTCGATTACTTCGAACGGAACCGTAAGGCTTCCAGCATGAAACACAGTTACAACGCCCTCAGGAGCAGCAAAGCATGTAAAGACAGACACAACGATTGCAACTACTGGTATTCGCATAAACACATCCTCCTGTTGATTGATCATTATCACCAGGACAATCGCGCCCTGGAAGACCGATAATATATCGTTATTCCCAAAAAACACAACGTGCGTAGAACGCCTTTTCCAGCGGTGATTTATGCCATGGCATTGAGTTTCATGAAATTTGTTCATATATTGCGTTCCATATTCAGTAGCAGGTTACTTTCAGGCGGCATTAAGTTGTAAAAGGTGAAAAATGAGAGAGAGAATCCTCGGTCTTAACAGAAAGACTCCTCTTCTGGACGGGTCTACCATTACTTACGTCAACCTCGATAACGGTGCAAGTTCCCCCCCTGTAAAAGATGCCGTTGAGGCTCTCAACAGCTTCATGCCGTACTACTCCAGTGTTCACCGGGGAACCGGTTTCAAAAGTCGGCTCAGCACCAAAGCCTTTGATGAGGCAAGAGAGATAATTGCTGAGTTCGTAAAAGCCGACCTGACAAACAACACTGTTATTTTCGGAAAGAATGCCTCTGAAGCCATAAACAAACTGGCACACTCTCTTCCTTCCGGTGATGGCTACACTGTTATTACCACCAGAATGGAACATCATTCCAATGACCTTCCATGGCGTGATCATTTTAATGTGGTCTATGTCGATACTCTTCCTGATGGCAGGCTTGATGAAGATGATTTCGATAGAAAACTTGCAGACAACAGCAACAATCTGGTTCTTGTTGCAGTAACTGGGGCGGCAAATGTAACCGGTTACCTTCAGCCCATTCATCGGCTTGCACGCAAGGTTCATAAGGCCGGTTCACTTATTCTTGTTGATGCTGCGCAGCTGGCTCCCCATCGTGAAATAGACATGAAGCCAGATGATGATCCCGAGCATCTTGATTTTATTGTTCTCGCCGGCCACAAGATGTACGCACCCTACGGTACAGGTGCCCTTATTGGTCCAAAGCACGCTTTCATGAACTGTTCTCCCGATTACAGCGGCGGCGGAACCGTAAGTGTTGTTACTCCTGATGAAGTTTTCTGGGCCGGTCTTCCAGACAAGGAAGAGGCCGGCAGCCCCAATGTGGCTGGTGCTGTGGCAATGGCTGCCTCTGCCCTTGCCCTTATGAACTTCTCTATGAAGAAGATCGAAGAGCACGAAGTTGAGCTTACTAAGTACGCTCTAACCCGCCTAAAAGAAGTGCCTGGAATGATAATCTACGGCGAGAGCGACCCTGAGAAGCTCGACAGAGTAGGGGTTATTCCTTTCAACATAGAAGGTGTTCTTCACTCGCTTCTAGCCGCTGTTCTTGGTTACGAAGGTGGAATAGGTGTCAGAAGCGGCTGCTTCTGTGCGCATCCCTATGTAGTAAGTCTCCTTGGGCTTTCGGAAGAGGAAACCGAGTCCTGGAGGAAAGAATTCCTGTCTGGCGATAAATCAAAAATGCCCGGAATGGTAAGAATGAGCCTCGGTTGCTACACAAACCGTGAAGACATCGACAGGCTAATAAAAATGCTTAAAATTGTTGCAGCAGGCACTTACAAGGGCAAATATGAGGTAGTAAAGGCAACCGGAGAGTTTATACCCTCCGGTTACTCAGAGCCCTTTGACGATTACTTCAAGTTCAGGCGTTAATCTTTATCTCAACATAATAACAGGCTGTATCAGGCTCTCGGTACCTGCTTTTAACCTGCAGTAGTATAAACCGCTTGCCACACGGTTTCCGTTGTTGTCTATGCCGTTCCATACAGCCTGCATTTCCCCACCCGTTTCAGTGTTCAGAGGTATTGTGTTCACAACCCGCCCTGAAATATCAAAGAAGTCAATAGCTGCAGACGTACCTCTGGGCACAACACAGTACACTGAAAGCGGTCCTGAACACGGAGAAGAACTTATGCGAAGCTCCGGGCCGGTAAACTGACCCTGCTGTTCCTGCTGCTCAATACCGGTAAGAGTCTGATAAAGGTATGGAGACTTATTGAAGGCTGTAGCGGTAACATAAATATCTGAAGCTGCTCCAAAGGCAGGAATTGTAAATGTAACATTCCCTGACGCATCTGAATAGTCGGAAGCCATCCAGCCACCAGACGAAGAATCATATATTTTTACAGCCACAAGAGCACCCTCAAGTGGAGTACCCCCTGTACCTACAGTGAACGTGTGTGTGCCTGATACCACAGGGTCAGGATGATCGCAGGTAATAACCGCCAGGGGCGCTGTATCGTAGTAGATATCCATCTCTGGGCATCCGAAAAGCATATGCATGTGATTGTTGTCTACAGCATTAGAACCGTAGTAGCTGTAAACCTCGTTCTTAGACCAGTCTGTAACGGCACCCATATGGCGCACTTCCTCTTGAAAGTACCCTTTGAATATCCACTTCACAAGAGAATCAGCTGCTCCGTAGGGGCTGTTTGTTGTGGGTCCCATGGCTCCGATACCCCCTCTGGAATCTCCAATAGACCCCTCGCCCATAAGAGCTTCGCAGAAACAATAGTGACCTTCAAACATTCCCACCTGACACGCGACCAGAGCAAACCATGGAAGTTTACGTCCGTTGCTGAGGGCTGCTACATCAGAAACACTGAAACCGGGCGGGTATATGGTGGTTATATCGCCGTGCCCGCACATACCCAGAATTGAGGCACCGTCGTTGATCGCTTCTGTCAACGATGCCACTGTGGGGGTAATTCCTCCGTTGGCGCACAACCACACTGGGCTCATGCTTGCTCCCCGCATGTATTCCATGTAGTCCCACGAATTTTCTGTAAACTCTGTGTGTCCCAGGCTGATTCCTCTCTGAAACCAGCTGCTGTCACCTTCAAAAGGATACATTTCGTGCTGCACTATTTTCCATGCTTCGTACTCGAGGTCAGAACTGTTTTCCCCTGAAAGCCTTCCCACATGAATGCTCGGAACACAACCGGCACCAATTACCCCGTAGATATTATCTGCTGAATGCCCATTGTACTCAGGAGATGGAACAACATCTGCATCTCCCACAAGAAGAATGTACTCTGGAGGAACGGGCCATGTATTGAAAGCGTTTTCGATATAGGTATCAATTTCAGAAGCAGTGGAACCGATACCGGGAATCACTCCAGTAACAACCTGATAACCCTTTCTGTTCTTCCAGTTAATAAGGTCACTTACAGAGTCTATTCCCGACTGTGTCGAAATCACCAAATAGCATCCGTCAACAGACCTTCCTCTGGAATTGAAACCAACCACATCTCTGTAAACAGGTTCATAACTTCTTGTAACACCGCTGCTGACGCGATGAAGTTCATTCACGCCAACATCATCGGTAACGAAAAATCTCACAGTTACTGATTTTGTTATTTCCAGTTCACCAGTTGAGGGGTTCCAGCTCACCGGCAGAAATCCTACCCTGGCTATTCTGATGTCTCTCAGCATTTCAACAGATTCAATCGTGATGGGAGACGCAGGCCACGGTGCACCGCCGCTGTAGAACTCCTGATCAATCACAGTTTCCACTCTGGGCGCTCCCCTTACAGGCAGCGGCTGGAATGGAAGAATACTACCTGACAGGTGCACTGCCAAACTGCTGCTGTCGAGTATTTCATAGCTCAGTTTGCCAGTATCAGCAATCTGCACCATTCTTCGAATACTCGGTATGTTCGGCATACCGTCAACTGCCATCAGCCCTTCTCCCGGTACACGAAGAACAGCACTCAGATCGGAACCGGTGTTTTCAATAGACGACAGGTTGAACCTGACAGTTACACTTCTGGAATCCGTGGAAAGCAGTTCAACTGTCTGGTTAAACTCTGCATTATTGAACATTTCACCGGCAGAAGCTAAGCTTAAAGAGACAAAAACTACAATAAAACAAACCCTCATTTCAACCTCCTCTGGAGAATCAGAAACCCACAGCAGTATACATATATATATATAATTTTAGTACACGTGTGCAGCCTTTGCCGCAGAATCTGCGTCAGCTCCGGCTGCTTTTTTTCCCAGCAAGCGCCAGAAACATCTCTTCTGATATGATTTTCACTCTAAGTTTTTGTGCTTTGCTCAGTTTTGAACCTGCATTTTTCCCTGCAACAAGCAGTGTTGTACTGCCTGTAACGGAATTGGTGACTTTTGCACCTGCTGCAGACGCAATTCTTCCTGCTTCCTGTCTTGTGAAAGACATCTGACCTGTAAACACTACCGTTTCGCCAGACAGCGAAGTGCCCCGCTCCGCGACCTCTTCTACAGGGTTAAAACCTGCATCAACCAGATGATGCACCACAGCAGAAGTTACCGGATTATTGAAAAACCGGCTCACCGATGCTGCAGCAACAGGACCAACACCCCTTACAATCATTAGTTCTTCATCTGCTGCATACTCTAGAGCCTCAAGAGTTTTAAACTCTGCTGCTATATCACGGGATGCAACTTCTCCGATCCCCGGGATTCCAAGCCCTGTAAGAAAACGGCTCAGTGAAACACTTTTGCTGCGCTCAAGGGCAGAAAACAACTTTGATACTTTCAGTTCACCCATGTTTTCTAGGTTTGTGAGCTCGTGGTATTTCAGGCTGTAGATATCCTCAATGGAATGCACCATACCCGAATCAACGAGTTGTTCACACAGCTTCTGCCCCATTCCCTCTATATCCAGAGCCTTGCGTGAGGCCCAGTGCTGAAGACTTCGCCTGATTCTGGCAGGGCATGACGGATTGATGCAGTACAGATTAACCTCGTTGTCAGGCTGCACCACAGGACCTTTGCAAACCGGACATCTATCGGGCATCTTAAAAACATCACCCCTTGTCCCGTTCACAGGAGGAATGCTCTTAACCACCTCAGGTATAACATCTCCGGCCCGACGCACAAGCACAATGTCTCCGGCTCTTACATCTTTTCTAAGCACCTCGTCCTGATTGTGCAGTGTAGCTCTTGAAACAATTACACCACCAACCTGCACCGGTTCAAGAACAGCCACAGGCGTCAGTCTGCCGGTACGTCCCACCTGAATCTCTATTGTTTCGAGAACGGTGGACAGCTCTTCAGCGTGAAATTTCCACGCAGTGGCCCACCTTGGCGAGCGGGAAACAAAACCTATCTTTTCTCTCTGGGAAAAACTGTTGAGTTTGATAACCACACCATCGATCTCCATTGGAAGGTTTTCCCTTTTCTCTGCAAGACTGTTGTACACATCTACCACCTGTTCTGGAGTACAGCATATCCTGTTCTCACCATCCACGGAAAAGCCCCACAGTTGAAACTGTTTCAGCAATTCAGCCTGCGTACTTGTACTGCCGGAACTGCCTCCTGAAGCGTAGGCTATAAATGAAAGCGGACGACGGGCGGTTACACTGCTGTCAAGCTGCCGAAGCGACCCGCTGGCGGCGTTTCTTGGATTTGCAAAAGCTGGTTTGCCGTTGCTTTCTCTCTGGCTGTTCATTTTCATGAAACTGGATGTCTTGAAAAACACCTCCCCCCGAACTTCAGTGTTCACCATCTGTTGAGAGTTCAGCCTAAGTGGGATTGAACGGATTGTTCTTGCATTTTCCGTAACATCCTCACCGTTTACACCATCCCCCCTTGTTCCCGCCCTTACCAGAACAGAGTTCCTGTACACAAGGGAAAGGGAAACGCCGTCCAGTTTTGGCTCTACGGAATACTCCACAGTATTTACCTTCAATTCGCTCTGAATTCGATTGTGAAACCTAATAAACTCCCCGGCACTAAACACATTTGACAAGCTGAGCATAGGCGGGTTGTGAACAACTGCCCCAAACCCTGACACCGGAGCAGATCCAACCCTGGCCGAAGGTGAATCCTGTGTTTTGAATTCAGGGTATTGCTTTTCAAGAAGCAGTAGACGGCTCATCAAAGCATCATATTCTGAATCTGTAATGGTTGAACCGTCTTCAGAATAATACTGTCTGTTGTACTTCCTGATCAACGCTGAAAGATTCGATATTTCCTTCTGCGGTTTCATTCAACCCCTGCACCTGTAACTCGGGTGTACATCAGATCAGCAGGAACAACCCCGCTGAAGTTTAGATCAATGGCTGTAACTTCGCCGTACCCTGGAAGATCTGTTAAACACTGGAACAACCCAGGTTCACCTGAGGGAATCAGAGTTCTGACAACTGTGGTGTCTGGAAGAAACAGACGACATCTGCTGAACTCAAGGTTAAACCTGGAACCAGGCTGGATTTCAGTCATACTGAGAAGCAGTTTTTCACCTTCCTCCCACCATCTAACACTGATCTGCGGAATTCCCGGCTGGTACAGAAGAGCACGAAGAAGTTCGTACTCGCGGGTACCTTCGTACACCCTTAAACTCAGTGATATTTTCCTCCAGAAGTTGCCGCTGGAAGCGTGTGTGAAACTCTGAAGCATGTACGGCAGCCTGTTCACCATTCGCAGAGAGTTGAGATACTCCATAACTATCACGCCTTTGCCCCCGGATACAAATGGTTCTAGCGGTGACTGACTAAGCATGGGATCACCAAGAGCGTACTCTGCAACCAGAGGTGTACTCCCGCTTCCTCCAAGGTTCTGCGTATGAAAGAGGTAGTACTTCAGGTATACTTTTCTTATCTCTTCCATTCCACTCTCATCATCTGCGTTCTCTGCGAAATACCTCAGAGGAATCCAGGCTGCCAGCATACTTGATATAATAGGATCCAGATGAAGTGACTGGGAAAGAATACCGCTTGCTGCACCGGTGAGAATATTGCATCCTTCAGGCACAATTCCGTTTACCAAACTCTCATCCCACATGGAAACATCAACCAGACTCTCCAGAGCTCCCCTTGAAAACATCATTCCTCCGAATGCGGAAGTAACAACAGGACCACCTGGATTGATTATTTCGACAAAGCTGAACTCTGCAGATGGGAAATCAACGGTGCTGCGAAGCACTGAAGTGATCTTCTCTACAGCCAAACTGTCCAAAGAAGAAATCGGAGAACCGGACAGAACAAGTATCTTGTATCTGGGAGAAACAAGCCCTTCTGTGTAATTGCCGATAGCTATGGGAAGCCCGCCAACTATTCCCCCGGGAAGGGAATGCCACTCTCCGGGCAGTTCTCCTCTTGCAAGCGGAGTCCAGGATGTTATTGAATCCGGAAGAAATATACGAACAGAGTACCCCGCAGGAGTCAATGAAACAGGGTAGTAGCCATCCCCGGAAAGATAGGCAGTGGTAAGTCTTGACTGAACACACACAGAACCCCGGGAGTCTAGATAAGGAATGTTAATCTTGAAGTGATTTCGGAACACACCGGTGTACATTCCAGACGAATCTGCAAAACAGAAATACTGATTGGGAATACTGTCTCTTCTGAATATACCTGCTGTTGAAGAAATTACAGAACTGGTATCCCGGTGAATGAAAGTAAAGGCAAGAGAGTCCAGATTGCTCTCCCTGAAATCTACAACCAGCGAATCGATGGTTTCAAGAAGGGTACCTGTGGAATCCTGCTGGTAGTAGACCATGATGTGGTGCGTAACATCAGGAGGAGGCTCTACTGCTGTAGAAGCTCTTTCCATATCTATTTCAGGGCCTGTACGGTTTGAAAGAAAAACAGACCTCAATCCTGGAGGGCGCACTATTGCAGCCTCACTGCATACCGTTTCCGCCATGGTAATCAGCTGTTCATCTCCGTCATCCGGTACTGTTATTGAGAATACTAGAACAGCAGAGCCACCGATGTACCACTTTCTGTTTAACCGCAGCGAATCCGGGAGAGCAATGCCGTAATTCAAAGAATCAATTTCACTGCCGTTATCAGCAGTCGTAACAGTAACCATTGCAAGCTCGGGTTTCATCAGTGTTTCGTTTACAGGGCGAAACCTGACAGACCACGATCCCTTGTGAATAACCTGAAACTCTTCTTCTGAATCAACCGGCAAAAGAGCAGTTCCTTCGTTCCGGCACGAACTGATCAACAGCACGCCCAGCATCACAACAGGTAAAACAAACCTCATGTTTTCTCTTTCCCAAAGGGTTGACTACAGTTAAAAATTATTTAGTTTCCCACATCTGGAAAGGAAGTATCTATGGAACTATTCAACATTCTGGCACTGACGGTCAACGCCAGTGAACCCAGTTCCGCATCTGCTCTGTTGTTTTCTTTTTACGCTCTTGCGGTTTTCCTTCTTATTCAATTTCTCGGTGCCAGGTTCTTCACCAGCTGCAAAGAACGGTTCAGCAGTTTTTCTCTTATTTCCTTTATCGTTATTGCAACTCTCGCAGCAGGCTCACTTACAATCGCATTTTTCTTAAAAGAAACAAACCATAAATTGTTCCTGGGGGTTGTGGGTGGTGTTTTTATCTGGACATCACTGGGAGAGATAGCTGAGCAACTTGGCTGGTACAAAGCTCACGCCAGAAACGCCGTATGGATTTACCTTACAACCATTGCGGCATGGCTGGTGATGGTTTTTTTCATACCTGGAATTCCAGTTCCAATTCTCGGTTTTATTGGGTATCCTCTGGTTGCGTGGGGAACCCATCTTACAAGGGTTCGTTTCATTCACAAATGGGGAGCAACTTCCTTTGCCTCAACTCTTCTGCTTCTGGTTATGGCTGCAATTTCCGGTGGCGTTATCGTTGCCGGAGCACTTATTGGAACCAGATTTTCCGGTATGATGGCCGGGCTGGTCTTCGCCATCTCTTCGTGGTCGATAATGGAAATTATCTGGGAAAGGGGAATGGCCAACGGCCCATGGAAACAGAACGAGAAGAAAACCTAGGAGCGTGTCTGACAATAAGCTCTGTACAGTTACGCCGCAGGATCGAGGCAGAATGCGTGCGGATTTGAAGATAATGGCAACGCTATTTGATGATAATACGCGCGTATTGTGGCCGATTATGTGGATGTAAATGCCAGTGTACTATTCTCGGACACGCGTCCTAGTACACTGTACGCCTTAATATTTCGATATAATGCGCCGGTATCCTGAATCCAGCATATGTGCCCATGTAATTGAACCAGTAGCGATGCTGGGGCTCAGGAGAGCAAGCAGAATACGAAGATTCAGAGACTAGTAAATCATGTATGAAAGGCCAGCCGAAACACTTACAGGTGGCTGCTTCACCTCGGCATAGTACAGCTCACCGGGAAGCGCATCTCTGTTGTATCCCCTCCAGTCAGTTACATTCCAGCTGTCTGCAGAAGATCCCAATCTGCCTGTGCACCCAACCTGAAGACCGAATCTGCCGCTGAACATCCACTCGAGGTTAACACTGGCTGTGCCCGCGATTGTGGCTGTATTGGCTGATGAGGAAATCGAGTCTGCCCTTGTGTTCTGATTCATGTAGCTGGCTTCGAAACCAACACCGGTACGAAGAGCAAGAGATGGAGAAGACAGTGGAAGTCTGATCCCCATTTCTCCCCTGATACCGATGGATGACATTCTGGAAACCACAGAAGAAAACAGAGTTCCCGTAAGCGAAAGACCCCATTTGCAGGTTCCACCTGTAAACTCTGCCTGATTCACAAGCCGAGATGTTTCTGCATCATCACCTGTAAGATTATCACCAGGAACAACTTCGGTAGAGAGAACGGCGTATGAAAGCGTTACAATACCAGGTGTGGAATTCTCAATAGCGGTAACTCTTGCACCTTCCACCAGTTCACCGGCAATCAGCCGGCCCCTGCCGGAGTTTGCTGTGCAACCGATAATCTGGAAAATACCGTGGCTGCCAAGCTGCCTGTATTCTTCAGCCGACCTTGGAATACCCTGCGACAGAGCCACAACCGAGAATACTCTTCCCTTTTCTATGCCGCTATTGTAGCCAAATGGAACCTCATACACAGGCCCTTCACCAACTGTAAATGAAAACTCGTAGGGAACTATTTCGTTGAGACTCCTCTGTGCTACAATAACAACACCCCGCAGAGCAAGATTCTCTAGGTCTGCGGTTGCTGACCCATGAAGATTACGGGAATTCATGGTTTCTCTGACAGATCCCAGAAGGCTTCCCTCTGAGGTGTAAAACCTGCCTGTAATATCCACCGCTGTATTTCTACTTGAAAACAAACTGTCGGATTCACTGAACGCTTCATCTCTGTAAGGAGATGAAACATCCAGAAGCATAAACATATTTATGCCTAGATCTGCGGCCATTGACTGAAGACGGATGGTCTGATCACCGGGTTCACCACTGTAGTATTCATGAGACGAAGCATCAACAATTTCGAAACGTCCGCTCTGCATGAATACATCTTCCGCAGCGGAAACAAGTGCTTCGGTATCGTAGTTTTGAACTGTGTCGTTAAACACAGGAACAACAGCTATTCTGGAGAGACCTGTCTGATCTGCAATGGAAACGGAGGTAGAACAAAACAACACTGCGACCATAATTCTGGCACCCATGAAAGATCTCCCTTCAAAGAGACTGGTTATTTCGTTGAATTTATCAATCTCAGGGTGAAATGGAAAGAGGACGGAGTGTCAGTGGAAGAGAACGGTTAGCTCACAATTACCGTATCTTTCATCCGGAACATTAATTACGGTTCCGCCAGGAACAGAATCTCCGTGTACGGTTCCATCAGTTCCCACTCTGAGAACAAAAGAATCGGAGAAAGAGTAACAGTTCTTTGCGCCCAGCTCGTCTACAAGTTCATAAACAGAAGGCCAATCGTTTCTATTCAACCCGAAAGCTTCCCCGGATTCAAGGGTAATTGTAACAGTGTAGACCGGGCTTCCCAGGCTATTTTCCGCCGCTGTTTCTTCATACTGGCTGTTGGGCGCACTTGCCTGAGCAAATCCGGCTGTTCCTTCTGCAAGCCCTCCTCCGCCACCACCAGCCCCGGCTGTTACAGAATCATCAACATCGACTGAAGCTGCCGCACCGGAAACAGTGCTTTGGTACAACCTGCCAGATTCCTCCGGAACCACATCTGCGAAGAAACTGTCTGATTGGTTCTGTAAATGTTCCTGAAATGATACAGATGAAATACCAGCTGTGTCTGCTGAGCCCTCCGGGGACTCTGATGCCTCTATTTCATCCTGTACCTCTGAACCTTCAGTACGGGAAGCAGGTGGTAAAACCGGCTGGTCTGAAAGCAGTATTTCACAAGCCTCTGCCGGAAGAACCTCCATCTGCACTTCCTCCAGTTCCAGAGAGGAATCAAGTTCTTCAACCGGAGAAGCAACTATTCCGCCAGAGTGCTCTTCATCTACCTGTTCTTCATGCGCCGGTATCTGTTCTACATAGGTTTCCTGCTGAACAATATTCGCAAGAGGGGTTCCTGCTCCGTTTATGTAGAATATTTTAACACCTATGTAGGCAGCACATACGGCAGCAGCAATGTACCACACTCGCGGAGTCTTCCACCATGGTGCTGCAGAGGGCAAAGCGTTATGCAAAACGGAAAATTCCGATTCCGAAGGATCAACCCAAGACTCTCTCCATACAGATTCCATGTGTTTCTGTGCAGATACAAAACCTCTGCATCTGTCGCAGTTTTCAATATGCTCAAATACAGCTTCAGCTTCAGAGGGTGACAGTTCACCGTCAAGCCACTGAAGCAACACTATTCTTTCAGGGCAGGTCACGGTTCACCTCCAAGCTCAGTTACCACAAATGTTTTTACTGAACTGCGAGCTCTGTTCAGCCGCGACATCACGGTACCTGTTGCAATACCTAGTGTTTCCGCTATCTCTTCGTAGCTCAGTTCCTGATCCACGCGAAGAACAAACACCGAGCGAAGCGCAGGAGAAAGCCGCTCTACAGCTTTCTGCACCGCTTGTACCAGAATATCTCTGTTGGTTTCTTGAATAGCTGTGTCAGCCGTGGCTGTCTGGCCTCTTCCCCCGTAACCCTCATCAAATTCAACTTCCTGGCGTCTGCTTCTGGAACGGGTCAGGTTGATAGCAGTGTTGGTTACAATTCTGTACATCCAGGTAAAAAACCGGTATTCGGTGTTAAAACTGTGCATTGCCTTCATTGCCTTGATGAAAGCTTCCTGGGTAATGTCCCATGCGTCATCATCGCAATTACTCATTCTTCTCGCAACCCGGAAGACCCTTTTCTCGTACATTTTAACAATTTCTCCAAAAGCTTCTCTGTCGCCGTTTACAGCTTTTTCCAGAAGCTCCGGTTCTGAAGCAGCCAATCCCGCTGTCAGAAAGTATACAAGATGAAAGATCATTTCATTCCCTCAGTCAGAAGTTGATTACCGCTCCCACACTTAACCCGGCATTACCCTCAAATCTTTTGTTCTCCGCTTCAAAGCTGAACAGGTATGCGTCTACATACGCATCCAGCAGCCCCACAACCCATGCGCCTGCAGTGTACCATATAAAATCCCGCCTGAGACCGCTGTGGGTGTCGTAGCTGTTCTGCCATGAGACAAGCCCAGTCTCCATATACTGCTCCCTCGCATACCCGGCTTTGCTGTTTTCGTAAACTACAAGCCCCATTAAACCGAGTTCGAGAGATCCGTAAATAAGACCCTTCAAAGGTTTTTCGTTGTAGAACTGCCCCCATCCAGGCAGAACAAGGCTTCTGAGAAGTGCACCGCCTGGATTTCTGTACTCTATTTCAGACGAATCCGCAGCGGTAGGCTGCCCGAAAACAAAAAGCAGAATCAGGATAGTAGGGCTCAGATAGTAACCCCTCTCGAGGAGGTAGAGATAAACTCGGCCATTCTTCTTTTCAGTTCATTCTCAGCTGTATTAGAGAGAACTGCCGCCACTTTGCTGGCCATGGTTTCCGAGTTCTTGAAAAAGTAGCGGAAAGAATCTACAGCTAAGGCAATTTCTTCGTTGGAAAAACCATTTCGCCTTAATCCGAGCTTGTTTATTCCAATCATCCGCAGTGGCTCACCGCCGGCAAGGGTGAAAGGAGCAACATCTCTGGACACCCTGAACCCACCGCCAATCATGGAATACTCACCTATTCTGGTAAACTGATGAACAGGCACAACACCACCAATTATCGCCTTTTTACCAATCTCTACATGACCTGCAAGATTCACCGAATTAGCCAGAATAACGCCATCACCAATAACACAGTCGTGAGCTACATGGCTGAAGGCCATAAGAAAACAGTCTTCACCTATAACAGTTCTACCGGTTGCAACAGTTCCGCAGTTAATGTTCGCCATCTCACGTATAACCGTTCTTGCCCCGATTTCAAGTGTGGTTCTCTCTCCTGTGAACTTCAAATCCTGCGGTGGAGTACCTATCACTGCCCCCGGACCCACTTTTACATCGTCACCAAGTGTGGTAACACCTGCCACCACTGCGTGTGAATCTATTACAACCCGCTCTCCCAGATTTACTTCCGGGCCCACAACTGCAAAAGCTCCGATGGAGGCTGATTCAGGTACCCTGCACTGAACAACTGCAGTAGAGTGTATCATTTTTTCTCCACCAGCATAGCTGTGAGTTCCGCTTCAACTGCAACTCTACCGTCAACTTTGGCTACACCTTTCATTTTCCACATTCGCCCGCGCTTGCTAATCAGTTCCAGTTCGAAACGAATCTGATCGCCCGGTAAAACCGGTTTTCTGAACCTTACTCTGTCTATTCCACCGAAGAGGACCAGCCACCTTCCGGGATCTTTTACCGAATCAAACAGCATAAGCCCACCTGCCTGGGCCATGGCCTCTATCACCAGTACACCGGGCATAATAGGGCTGCCTGGAAAATGCCCCTGAAAGAAGGGTTCGTTGATGGTTACATTCTTGATTGCAACAATGCTCTTCTCCGGTTCGATCTCAAGCACCTTGTCTACAAGCAGGAATGGATAGCGGTGCGGCAGAAGATCCATTACATCGGATATTCCCCACTGTCTTTCAGACAGATCCGCCTTTGACGTTTTGATCTTGCCGGCGTAGACTTTCATTATTTTTTTTACGAACTGTACATTGGAAGCATGGCCGCTTTTAGCCGCTATTACATGCCCCTGAAGCCTGATACCCAAAAGAGCCATGTCTCCGATAAGATCAAGAACCTTGTGGCGCACAAGCTCGTCATGGAAACGAAGCGGGCTGTCGTTCATCACTCCATCATCACCAATCACAACGGCATTCTCAAGGGTACCGCCCTTGATAAGCCCCTTTTCTTGAAGAAGCTTAACGTCCTCGTACAGACAGAATGTTCTGGCCGGGGCAATTTCGCTTGTAAAGCTGTCGCGGGTAATATCAAGACTTATGTACTGGGTTCCGATGTGGGGATGATCGTAATCAAGAGTGAAACTTATCTTGAGACCATCGTAGGGTACAACAGTAAGGCTTGCACCGTGGTACTCCAAACTTACCGGTTCCGTGATAACAAAAACTCTTCCAGGGTGGCCGTGCAGTATTTCAACTCCTGCATCCATGAGAACCTCAACATAAGAGCGAACAGAACCGTCTGCCGGTTCAGGTGGCTCGTCAGAACTGATCTCTATAATGGCATTGTCTATCTCCAGGCCGTAAAGAGCACTTAAGACATGCTCTACAGTGTGCACTTCGTAGTAGTTCTCTCCCAGGGTGGTTCTTCTGGCTTGCTCTTCAACCATCCTTACATTTTCCGGTTGTACTTTAATAGAAGGTTTCTGCGCTACATCAGTTCTTACAAATACATAACCTGTATCTGCAGGTGCAGGCTTAAAGGTTATTGTTGACTCCTTCCCCAGATGCAAACCGCGCCCGGTATAGGAGACCTGCTCTTTGATTGTTGTTTGAAAACGATTCATCAATCCCCAGTTTCTACTGTTCCGCCAGCACTTAGTTGCTTTACCAGCTCGATGACCCCCGGAAGTCTTGATACAGCAGCCGCAAGCCTCAGAGCCTCCATGTGCGGCCTTGCAGGGTTGCCGGAAACGGTAACACCTGAACCCACATCTTTGGTAACGCCTGATTTGGCTGCGATAACCGCACCGTCACTAATTACAATATGCCCACCAACGCCCACCTGGCCACCGAAGACAACACCATCTCCAACCACTGTACTTCCGGCAATTCCAGTCTGGGCAGCAATAAAACACCCTCTACCTATATGTACATTATGGGCTACCTGTATGAGATTGTCCAGCTTTGTGTATTCACCGATACTGGTACTTCCCGTAACCGCTCTGTCGATTGTACAGTTGGCACCTATTTCAACATTGTTCCCGATTACGACATTTCCATTCTGGGGTATTTTTCTGTGTTTGCCGCCGGGATCGGGAACAAAACCGAATCCGTCACTGCCGGTAACCGTTCCAGAATGGATTATTACATTGCTTCCTACTACCGTTCCAGCAAGAAGAATAACACCAGGATGAATAACACAGTTGTCGCCAATTACTACTTCGGGGCCAAGCAGAGACCCGGAACCAATTCTGCATCCGCTTCCCACAACACAATCTCTGTCAATTACAACAGCAGGACCGATCTGAACGTTCTCTCCTTTTTTCAGCGAGGGATGAACAACTGCCGAGGGGTGAACAGATTCAAACCCTGATGAAATATCCGGTTTGAAAAGATGAAGCACCTTTCTGAAACCATCGTAAGCGTTGTCTACCAGCAGAACACACCGGGCAGACGTTTCCACAGGTTCTTCCACAATTACAGCCATTGCCTGGGTTCTTTCAAGATAGACCGAGTACTTAGCACTACCGTAGTAGCAGATGTCAGATGCCCCGGCATTCTGAATGGTGGAAACACCCGTTATAGCAGTATCAGGGCTGCCCCGGAGTATTTTTCCTTCAAGATGAATGGATATTTCTTTCAACGACAGTGATTCAGTCATCACTGCTCATTACCCGATCTATCACCTGCTCGGTAATGTCTACAGATGCCTCTGCATACACAACCTGACCTGCGGAGGCATCCAGCACCAGTTGTATACCCTCTTCACTGGCTATATCTATCACCGCCTCGTTTATTGCCGTGATCACCGGATTCACCAGTTCCTCGTTGCGTCTCTCCATCAAACCGCCCGGCCCGAAAACACTGGACAGATAGGATTCGATCTGAATCTTCTTTTCTTCGAGAAGGGCTTCTTTCTCCTGCCTTCTCTCGGGACTCATCATAAGGGTTCTTGAAAGATCCTCCTCAAGTGCATCAATTTCTTCCTGAAGAGAATCCACATGAAGCTCCCACTGATCCATTTCTGTTTCCAGAAGTTCACGTGCATCTGCAACCTCACCCAATGACTCAAAAACCTCATCAGAATCAAACACAGCAATGGTCTGGGCTGCAAGCAGAGCCGGGAAAACAAGAACAACCAGTAATTTCATAAGTACTCCAATCAAAAAGTTGTACCCATCTGGAAATGAGGTTCCCACCCTGGATCCGGCCCGTCAAAGCCGTACGCATAATCGAGGCCCATAACACCCAGCATGGGTATTTCCACCCGGATACCAATGCCTGCCCCACGGTTCAATGATGACAGATCCATGTCCGACCAGCCTTCCCACGTACTGCCCGCATCTGCAAACACCGCAAGTTGAAGCTGATCTATAATTCTGAATCGGTATTCGCCACTGAGAATAAGCATGGTTCTGCCGCCGACAGTTTCAAATCCGTCAACCGCATTGATCTCTCTGCTTCCATAGCCCCTTACACCGTAAAACCCTGTTCCTCCCAGCCGGAAAAGCTCGTAAACCGGAGGAGCTTCACCGCCAAAACCGGCAATCGTCCCCATTCTGCCTCTGAGGGTAAAAAAGAACTTCCACCACAGTGGCACATGCCATGTTGAATCGAAGAGGTATTTCTGAAAACCTATATCTCCCCCCAGAATTCCTCCTGTAATATCAAGTGTTACCGTGTTTTTTGATCCCTCACCCGGGAAAACTCTTCTGTCCTGGCTGTCTCTTGTGAAAGACAGTCTCACAGAACTGTCCCACCTGGGCCAGTCTGTATCGTTTAATCTGTAGTAGTAGTTGTCCGGATCCTTTGTTATGTCGAAAACATCCACTTTTTCAAGTGTGTATCTTATGGATGCAGAAGTAAAATCCACCCATGGAAGAGGCCTGCCAACCATAACAGAACCACCGGTGCGCCTTCTATCGTACTCCGAGTAGTTACTGGTAGTGTGGTATAGCTCACCACCCAGTGTAAGAGGCGTATCGTGGAACCACGGTTCTGTAAAACTCAGCTTAATGTTCTGAACTCTCTTTGAGAACTCGTAGGTTGCCCCCAGGTTCTGCCCCCGACCAAGAAGGTTTGTTTCAGCCACCTCCAGGTATCCGCTGAAGCCGTCATTTGCGCTGTAGTTTGCTCCTATGCCGAACTTGCCGGTGGTCTTCTCGTCAACAGACAGTATCATGTCCACATCCGAGGAACCGTCTATAGCTCTGAAATCAGGAACAACATCGTTGAAATAATTCAGATAGTAAACATTCCTGAGTGACCTCATAAGAGCAGATCTTCTAAAAAGATCACCGGGAACCACTGTAAGCTGCCTTCGAATTACATTATCGAAGGTACGGGTATTCCCAATGATTTCCACTTCACGTATGTGTGCTCTTTCCCCTTCCTGAATGGAAAAAAGAATGTTTACAACCGAATCTGCATCGGCAGACTGCTCTATCATAGGGGAAACGCCGGCGTAAAAATATCCACGATCCTGGTAAGCAGAGTAGAATGTTTCAAGAGTTTTATCGAGATCCTTCATAGAGTACGGATGACCCTGCTCGAGTTCACTGAATGACAGAAGAACAGAGTCGGACAGTGCTGTATTTCCGCTTACAGAAACTTCGCCAAACACCTTGTAAGAGCCCTCATACACTGTAATATCTATGTGAAAGTGATTCTCGTTGTCTGCTAGAATGTACCTGTCTGTTCCTGTTATCGCAGCATCGGGATATCCGTGATTGTGGTAGTACTCTGCAACGCGATCCAGATCTTCCTGAAATTCATCCGGTTTCAGTTTACCGCTTCGCCAGAAACTGTCTTGCTTTGTTTTCATTTCACCGCGCAGGTCACGGTCTGAAAATGCTGTATTTCCAGAAAACGCTATTTCCCCAACACGCACATCCGGGCCTTCAGTACAATCAAATACAAGAATTCTGCGGCCATCTGAATCCGGTTCCCCCCATTGATATGAAACCTCTGCCAGATGCCTGTTGTCGTTTGCATACAGGTTTTTTATCAGATCCAGAGATCTGTCTATATCATTCAGAGAAACTGTCTGCCCCGGGAACAGAGCAAGTGTATCTATGAGGTCGCTTTCATCAAGACAGCCGAGGTTATGTATTTCCAGCGAGGAAAGAATAGGATTTTCACTGATCATAACTGTGATGTCTGCAGTTCCCCCGGTAGAATCCACAAGAACCTCAATATCTGTAAAATAGCCAAGGCCGAAAAGATCCCTTACGCCCTGGGGAAGAACCGAAGGCTGGAAGGAAACCCCTTCCGACAGACCAAGAGTTCTGATTATTAAAGAATCGGAAACATAGGTGTTACCTTCTATCGATACACTGGAAACTGGAATGGCCAATGCTATTCCTGCCAGAACAAGTACAATAGCTGTTCTCATACACTCACCTCCACAGCGGGTCTTTTGACAACTCTCTTTTTCACAAATGTGAATGCAAGACTGTCTCCGCTTCGCCTGGCGCTGATTTTTCTGCCTCCAGACAATTCTCCGGAAACAAGTAAATCTGTAAGGGGATCTTCAAGCAGTCTCTGAATGGTTCTTCTCAGATGTCTTGCTCCGGCCTCCCGACTGTACCCACTTTCTGCAAGAAGATCAAGAGCTTCGTTCTCCATCACAAGCTCAATATTAAGTTCAAGCAGCCTGTCAATAATTTCCTTCAGCTGCATTTCAACGATAGCTCTTATATCATCCATGCTCAGGGAGTTGAAGACCACCACACGGTCAAGACGGTTCATGAACTCCGGAGGAAACAGTGACTTCGCAGCATTCAGTATTCCGCTGGCTTCAGAATCGGAATTCTCCCTCAAAAAGCCCACAGATCCTCCGCTGCCGGAACTGTGATGTGAAAGATTTCCCGTCATGATAATGATAGTGTTACTGAAATCTATCTTTCTTCCGTAGCTGTCAGTCATGGTTCCGTAATCCATAACCTGAAGCAACATGTTGTAAACATCCGAATGGGCCTTCTCTATCTCATCCAGCAGAACAACCGAGTACGGCCTTCTGCGCACTTTCTCTGTAAGCTGCCCACCGTCATCGTAGCCCACATATCCAGGAGGAGCACCAACCAGCCGGGAGCCAGAAAAACCCTCTCTGTATTCAGACATATCAATGCGCACAAGAGCATTCTTGTCGCCGAACACCTGCTCTGCTAACACTCGAGCAGTCTCGGTTTTTCCCACGCCGGAAGGACCCAGAAAGAGGAAGCAGCCTGTTGGTCTTGTATTGCTGCGAAGACCGACTCTGCCCCTTCTTATGGCATTTGCGATGTGCTTTACTACAGGTGCCTGACCTATAATGCTTTCAGCCATTCTGTCTTCCAGATCTGCGAGCCTTGCGGTTTCGCTTTCGCCAACCCGGGTAATTGGAATGCCGGTCATCTCTGCTACAACTGCTGCCACATCATCCTGGGATATTTCCACAGGCGGCAAACTGATGATCCAGTTGTTTCTTGAATCTTCCAGTGTTTTCTCAAGACGGAAAATATCACTGGTAAGTCTTGATACCTGACCCAGCTTGCGCTGATCCCCTGCCTCATCCAGTTCACGACGCATTTTCAAAAGCTTTTCATGAAGCTCAATAAGAGATTCAGGCGGGCTGGAAGCCCTGGCGTGAGCCCGTGCCCCGGACTCATCCATTACATCAATAGCCTTGTCCGGCAGATGCCTTCCACTGATAAACCTGTTAGCCAGTATTGCGCAACACTTCAAACTCTCGCTGGAGAAAACAGCGTTGTGATGGCGCTGATATCTATCTTTTAACCCTTCCAGTATTTCAAGTGTAAGCTCTACAGAGGGAGGATCTACCGGTACCGGCTGAAATCTTCTTTCCAGTGCTCCGTCTTTTTCAATTCTTCTTCTGTACTCATCCAGAGTGGTAGCACCGATACACTGAAATTCTCCTCGGGCCAGGGCAGGTTTAAGAAGGTTTGCCGCATCTATAGCACCCTCCGCTCCGCCGGCACCTACTATGGAATGTATCTCGTCTATAAACAGTACAACATTACCGTCTTTCCTTATTTCCTTCAGCAGAGCTTTCAGCCTCTCTTCAAACTGCCCCCTGTACTTTGTACCGGCGAGGATCGAAGCCATATCGAGAGCCATTATCCTTTTTCCATAAAGCGGAAGAGGAACTCTGCCTGAAAGAATTCTCTGGGCAAGACCTTCAACAATAGCTGTTTTCCCCACTCCAGGCTCTCCTATAAGAACCGGATTCGATTTCTTCCGTCTGCAAAGAACCTGAACAACCCTGTCAATCTCCGAGGTTCTCCCGATTACAGGATCAAGCTGGTTTTCCGACCCGAGAAGGGTCAGATCGCGGCAAAAGAAATCAAGAGCTGAAGCTGTCGTTTTCTCTGCACCGGAAGAAAGCCTCTCCCCGATTGCGCTGACGGCTTCAAACAGCTTGTCGTAGCTAACTCCGTACTGCCATAGAAAAGCGGATGAGCTGCTGTCTATACGGGAAAGAGCCAGAAGGAGATGTTCGGTGGATATGGAAACAGCATTCAGCCTGGATGCCTGCACTTGTGCATCAGCAAGTATAGACTGCGAACGCTTACTCCAGGATAATGAGGTTCCATCTGCGTTGCTTACAACAGGACCGTGACGCAGGTTAGCTCGGATCTGAGAATACATCTCTCCTATTTTTACGTTCATACTTCTTAAAACAGCAGCAGCTCCGGAACCGTCAACATTCAGTATTGCATAAAGTATAAACTCGCTGCCAACTTCTTTTCGACCTGCCCTGGCAGCCTCAATTTTCGCCTCGGCAAGAGCTCTTCTGGCTCGGTCAGTATACTGTTCTGGCAAGAATGCCCCCTTTTTTTCTCATTGCAAACCTACACACGCTTCCGCAGAATATAGCATTTCATCTTTCCTGCCAATAGCACGATTATCTATTCCCCTTCAAGTAGAACGCCGGAACTCAGAAAAAGCCTCCTGTGAACCGCCGAGGCGAGGTCACGACTGTGGGTAGCAAGCAGAAATGAACGTTGTCCCTCTTCGGCCAGCTCCATGATAAGTTTCTCAACTTCCCCGCTTGTTTCAGTATCCAGATTTCCTGTAGGTTCGTCAGCCAGCACTATCTGAGGTTTCATTACAATTGCTCTGGCTATTGCCGCCCTCTGTTTCTCGCCCCCGGACACCTGCGATGGAAAATGCGATGCCCTGTGAAGTATTCCTACCCTATCCAGCAACTCCACAGCTCTGTGTAATGCTTCCTCAGTTTTCAACCCAGCAATAAGGCAGGGCATCATTACATTTTCCTTTAGAGTAAACTCCTCGAGAAGATGGTGAAACTGAAAGACAAAACCTATTTTTCTGTTTCTGAGTTCGGCTCTTCTGCTGCCGCTTAGTGCCCATCCATCTTCACCGCAGATAAAGACCTTTCCCAGGTCGGGTTTTTCAAGAAGCCCCAGAGCATGAAGCAATGTGCTTTTCCCGGAGCCACTTGGCCCTGTAACGGCAACTACTTCTCCTGCTCTTATACTTATGCTGGTTCCTCTTATAACTTTCACGGAAGACTCGCCACTGCCGTAGGAACAGTGGATATTTTCCGCGAAAAGAACCACATCTCTACTCATATCTGAGTGCCTCCGATGGTGAATGGGAAAGAGAGGAAAATGCCGGAAATGCCGCCACTATCAGACAGACCAGAACAGTTGCCAGCGACACAACAATGGCTGTAGCAACCGGAAACACACCGGGAAGAACATCAATCCAGTACACCGTACCGTCCAGTCTTATGGGAAAGTATCTGTTAACTACAAAAACCGAAATCCATGCAAAGGCAAGCCCCGCCAATGCTCCACTTCCCCCCAGCAGAAACCCCCTGATAACTGATATCCGAAAGACGCCTCCAGGAGAAAGACCCATTGCTCTCATTACTCCGATATCGCGCCGGTGTTCCATTGCAATCATGGTAAGGGCACTGGACAAATTTAAAAGAGCAACCACTGTAATAAGAGCAAGTACTATGGTCATGGCAGTTCTTTCAAGCCCCAGAGCCTTGAAAAGATTCCCGTGGAAAGCCAGAAAAGGAATACAGCTCATGTAAACCGGCCATCCACCTCCTGTATACTCGCTGTAGAGAGCAGAGTTCAACTGCTCTGAAACTTCCACCGGATCCACGCCGTTCTCAACAAACCCACCAAGACTTGTAAGCTCACCATGTGCTCTGAATATCTCTCTGGCAGCAGCAAGGGGCAGTACCACGAGAGAACTGTTGTATTCCTCCAGACCAAAATCTGCAATACTGTCTACCCTGAGAGACACAATGGTATCCACAAGCACACGCCCCATACCGGAAACTTCAACTCCTGCAGTTGACGCTATTCTGATCTCATCACCCGGTACTACATCCAGTTCTCTGGCAAGATCCACTCCCACAACCAGCCGTGCAGAATTATCACCCCTCACAACTGCACCGGATACCGTCCCCGGTGATCCACTTACCACAGCAGGCTTTTCCAGCACACCCACAATCTCCGTTATTCCTGGAATATCAATCGCGATAGACTGAGCAACGCCCAGATCATAATCGTCCAGATATCCGCCTCCTGGAGTGTATACATATAGGGGCGGATTCATGGATGTAAGACCGCTGGCAATCGCTTCGGTAAAACCTCCCATAAACGCCTGAAGAATAACAAGTGAAGCTACACCAATGGCAACACCGGCCACGGAAAGAATACTGACCATCCTGACTACAGTAGAGTTAGCATCACTCCACACATGTCTGCTGGCAACAGCCCACAACAGTTTCTGTTTCATTGCTCCCTTCGCAGGTAGGGAAACAGAATAGTGTCGCGAATGGAAGCGGCTCCGGTAAGAATCATTACCAGTCTGTCTACCCCTATGCCAAGCCCGCCTGCAGGAGGCATACCCACCTCAAGGGCGTACAGGAATTCATTGTCTACAACACCTCTGCGGTGCTGGCTCCGGGCTGCCTGATCCTCCAGAACCTTTCTCTGGTAAACGGGGTCATTCTGTTCACTGAATGCGTTGGCAAGTTCCAAACCTGCTGCAAATGCTTCAAATCTCTCTGTAATTCCCGGATCACCAGCTTTCTGCTTTGCCAGTGGAGAAAGCTCCACCGGATAATCAACAACAAAACCGGGTTGTATGATACCAGGCGTAACGTAGTGATCAAACAGCTTGTCAAGCAGCGCAGGCCTCTCTTTGATATCGTCACCCAGACCAAGGCTCGACACCAGACCGGAAAGTCTTTCTGTACTCCACTCGAAAAGTTTCTCTCCGCTCTTTTTGTGAAGAGTCGACACAAAGGGAATTCTCTTGAACGGCGGAGTGAGGTCAATATCATGCCCAGCAAAATGCACCACAGGGCCAACACCTGCAGCCCGTGCCGCTGCCTGAACAATGTTCTCAAACCGGGTCATCATGCCTTCGTAATCGGTCCATGCCTCGTAAAGCTCCAGCTGTGTAAACTCCGGGCTGTGTGTTCTGTCAACACCCTCATTCCTGAAATCTTTCCCCAGTTCGTAAACCCGGTGTATACCCCCGACCAGTAGCCTTTTCAGGTACAGCTCTGTGGCAATTCTGAGGTAACACTGGTCATCCATGGAATTGTAGTGACTTACAAAGGGGTCGGCAGCCGCGCCTCCGTATATCTGCTGAAGAATGGGCGTTTCCACCTCAAGGAAACCGTCTGAATCAAGATAACCCCTTATTGCGGTAATTATTCTGCTTCTTGCAACAAACCTGTTTCTGGACGTTTCGTTAAGCATGAGGTCGAGAGACCTGTGCCTGTAAATAAAATCCGGGTCGCTAACTGCATCGTGCACATCGCCTTCTGCATCTGTTTTTACCACCGGCATTGGCCTTACTGCTTTTACAAGCAGCACAAGAGAACCAACTCTTACGGAAAGCTCCCCGGTGCGTGTAACAAACAGAGATCCACTGACCCAGATGATATCTCCCAGGTCAAGTTTTCCAAGAAGCTCCCAACCGGCATCATCAAGGTTCTTTTTGTTTATAAAAAGCTGGATTCGGCCGGTGGAGTCGGCAACATCGCAAAACACAGTTTTTCCGTGCTTCCGCATGGCCATTATCCTGCCGCTTGTACTCAGCACCTCTTCCGTTTCTCCTGTATCACGGAGGAACTCAACAGGTGACCTGTCCGGTGTTTTGGGCGGATATGGTGAAACACCCATGTCCCTTATGGCATCAAGCTTTTCAAGCCTGTTGCTTATAAACTCGTTTTCTTCCATTGCCATGTTACTTACTCTTTCTTAAATAGTCTTCTATGAACTCCTGGATATTTCCCCCGAGAAATCCTTCAACATCGGATGTTTCGTTACCCGTTCTGTGATCCTTAACCATCTGATAAGGGTGCAGAACATAAGAGCGTATCTGGTGCCCCCAGGAAACATCACTCTTAGAACTCTCCAGCTTTTCCCGCTCTTTTCTGCGTTTTTCCTCTTCCAGCTCATACAGTCTGGCTCTCAATACCTTCCATGCAAGTTCGCGATTTCTGTGCTGGCTTCTCTCGTTCTGGCAGCTCACGGCAATACCCGTTGGTATATGGGTAAGCCTTACTGCACTTGATGTTTTGTTGATGTGCTGACCTCCAGCCCCGCTGGCACGAAAAACATCTGTTCTTACATCCTCCGGGTTGATGTCCACTTCTATGGAGTCGTCTATGTCTGGCAGAGGAAACACCGAGGCAAAACTTGTATGTCTTCTGTTACTGGGATCAAAAGGGCTTCTTCTTACAAGCCTGTGTATGCCCTTTTCCGCATGAAGATAGCCGTAGGCGTATGGTCCTTTTACAGACAATACCGCCTCTCGCAAGCCGGCCACTTCACCGGCTGAAGTATCCAGCACTGTAACATCATACCCCTGCTTTTCCGCCCAGTATATGTACATTTTCATCAGCATCTCGGTCCAGTCGTGGCTGTCGTCACCACCGGCGCCAGACCTGACGGTAAGTATGCAGTCGGAACCGTCGTGCTCTCCGGAAAGCATCTGACGGAATTCCAGTTTTTCCAGGCTTTTAAGCACCTCACCCAGACGGATTCCGGCGTCAGTTCTTATGCCTATATCGTCTTCAAATTCTAGCAGCTCAACTGCCGCATTGAGGTCTTCCACTTTTTCAAGCAGTTTTCCCACGGGATCGGTCCAGTTCTGTATCTTCTTCAGTTTGAAAATGGTATCAAGAGCTTTGTTTCTGTTGTTCCAGAAACCCTCTTTCGCCATTTCAAATTCCAGCTCTTTTTCTTCTTCAAGCAGGGTAACCAGGTCAAAGACGCTCCTTGAGCAGGTAAGCGCGCTCCCCTGCCCCACGGATCTCCGTGACAAGCTCTTCGTGTGTCATTCTTCCTCCATAGCAGTTTATATATGCGGGCTAATATAGCACAACGACGGTAATACAGGCTCAACCGCAAGCGGTATCAGAGGTTACTGCCCGTCCCGAACAATTACGAAATCAGCCAGATCCCGGGAGTACTGCTCTCCCTCACCCAGAACCGTTACTGTAAGAAAGTCTTTGCAAGGCAACTGATCCGGAATACCGGAACGGTAGTCACTGTGAAAACTGCCGCAGACAAACAACACTTCCATGTTCCGTACAGACTGTGCCATAACAGCGTCTTTCAACAGCTGGGCCCTGTACATATTCTCAGGGTCAACAGGCATTCCATGCATCTGGTCACCTATTGCATCCATGGTCGCAAGAAATCTCTCCCTGTATCCGGCATTTGAGGAATCAACAGACAAGCTCTCAAAACCGGGTTCCTGCAGAACTGCCCCGAGCCCGCCTCTGGCAACCGCAGCGGCAAAAGACCTTGGCACATTAGCAGCAATTACTCTGTAGCCGTTTTCCTTTGCGTAGTTTACCATAGGCGAGTAGTCTGCCGGGTAGTTTCCCCAGGGTCTTGACTCTGCTAAAAACTCATCTTCTGTAACTTCTCCTGCAAGGTATGAGTCCAGAATGGTCTGTACATCTGTTTCGAACATCTCAAGTGCAAGAGCCCTGTTATCTGAAGCAAGAGACTCCCAGATAAACAGCTCCCACTGGTGGGCGATAGTGTCATCGTGTTTTTCACCGACGAAAACAACTTCGGCTCCACTAAGCACTTCAACCATCTGTTGGGCACTCACCACATCGGAACCGTGATGAATAACTCCTCCAGGAACTCCGGTAACCATACTGACAACCATGAGAGACACCATTTCCACTCCTAACGCCACATATTTCTTCTTCTGAAATCAACGGCAAAACCAATAAGAACACCTGTTGTGTAGCACAGCAGATCAGACCATCTGAAACCAAAGCCAAGAATAAGCCCACCGATTTTCACAGACCTGATCGAATTTATCCAGTCTGCCTGGTACAGCTGGCTGAACTCAATGGCAAAAGAGATAAGCACTGACAGCAGCAGCAACTCCTTTGCTGCTGCTCCCGGTGAAACGAATGCAAGAAAAGTGTACAGGGCAAGAGCCCACAGAGTGTCACCGGCGTACTGCTCTACAAATCCGGGAAGAGCAGAGGCGTATTCCGACCGGGAAAACAACCCTGCTCCCACAACAAGAAGCAGAAGAACAATCAGTTTTAGCCTGCTTCTTCTGCCGTAGGAACTCATTTCTGCCTGGCTCTTCTGTGTCTTCTGCCAACCTTCAGCAACTCAAAAACAAGCAGGAAAACAGTTGTTGAACCTGCTATGCACAACCAATCATTAAAGCCAAGCGTAGAGAAGTAAAGAAAACGGGAGAGCACCGGGATGTTAACAAACAGAAGTATCATTCCCGCAGAGCCCAGAATAGACCACAGCAGTATACGGTTAGTGACGATATTCCTGTTGAATACAGATGTGTAGTAGTGTCTTCTGGAAAGAACATTTGTAAACTGGCAGAAAGCAATTGTAAGGTAGGCAAGGGTTGTGGCTCTCATGTAGTCAGGTGTAGACAGAGCCCCGGACAGGAATGTTGTACCACTTCTAAACGCACTGAAGGCGTAGTTCCCAAAAGCCAGCAGACCTATAAGAGCCCCCAGAAGAAGAACTTCCAGCGAGGTCTCCCTGTTCATTATGTGGGCATCCAGGTCTCTGGGTTTTTGCCTCATAATGCTCTTTGAAGGCGGGTCAAAGGTAAGGAATGTGAGGGGCAGCACCTCTGCCAGAAGGTCTATGGCCAGTATCTGAATTGCCAGTATAGGAATTGCCCAGCCCCCTGTTGCAACAGCAATAAGCCCAAGAATAACCACGCCAAGCTCTGCTGCGTTGGTCGTCATTGAAGCAAGTACTGTTTTCTTCAGGTTGGTGTATATGGTACGCCCCTCCTGAACTGCGAACACAAGTGATGTGAAACTGTCGTCCAGAAGAATCAGCTCAGCGGCTTCCTTTGAAACATCGGTACCTGTTATTCCCATTGCAACACCGATGTTAGCTTTTTTCAGTGCCGGGGCATCATTCACACCGTCGCCTGTTACTGCAACAACTTCTCCCTGATCTTCAAGAATTGTAACTATACGGAGTTTGTGGGCAGGGTTAACCCTGCTGAACACAATCGCCTTCCCGCCTGCCAGAATCTCTCCCAGTTTGTCGTCATCCATATTTTCCAGGTCAACACCGGTGTATACCAGGGGATCTCCGTCTTTTGAAAGACCGATCTCCCTGCCGATGGCTCTTGCAGTTATTGCGTGGTCCCCGGTCATTATTATCACGCGGATACGGGCCTCATGGCACACTGCAATGGCTTCTTTTACCCCCTCTTTCGGGGGATCCATCATGAACACCAGCCCAAGGAAAACAACATCCTTCTCGGCTGCCTCCATTGTGTAGTCGGAGCCGTCTTTTTCAAGAGGGCGAAAAGCAATAGCAAGAACCCGCAGGGCCCTGTCGGAGTACTCTTCATTCAGTCTGGTTATTTCTTCTCTGTCCGCGTCGGTTATAGGTACTGATTTTCCGTTGCGGTAAATGTACTTGCTTATGGAAAGAACGCTTGCAGTAGCACCTTTCATGGCGAGCTGGTAGCTGCTGCCGAACTGCCTGACCGAGCTCATCCTCTTTCGCTCGGAATCGAATGGAAACTCTATTATCTCCGGGTTCTCTGTATCTTCATTCGGGCTTCTTGTGCCGACTTTGGTAGAAAGAGTGATCAACGCAGCTTCTGTTGGATCTCCTACGGGATACCAGCTGTTATGGTCTTTGTCGGGCTCGTGTATCTCTGCATTTGACGCCATGGTTCCGGCATCAAGCATTATCTCCATCTCGTTTATTTCAGCCTCAGACAGTTTTTCCCCGTCAGTGTGGTGTATACTGCCCTCCGGTTTGTAGCCCAGCCCCCTTACATCGAACAGCTCACCGTTGAACCACAGGCCTGTAACTGTCATTTCATTCTTCGTAAGGGTACCTGTTTTGTCGGTGCATATCACTGAAGTTGAGCCCAGGGTTTCCACACTGGGCAGGCTTTTTACAACCACTCTTCTGTCGGCCAACCTCTTGCTGGCAGCGCTCAGGGCAACAGTAACCTGAGCAGGAAGTGCCTGTGGAACAGAAGCAACTGCAATACCCAGAGCGTAAATCAAACTGTTAAAAATAGTGAAGCCCTGCTGTACCCCCACAAAAAACAGTACTGCGCTAAGGAACACTACGATGGCTGTAAGCCACTTTGCAAGGTTGTTCAGCTCCATCTGCAAAGGAGACATTGCCGTAACCGTACCGGAAGCCATAGACGCTATCTTGCCCATCTCTGTGTTTCTGCCGGTTCGAACCACCAGACCAATAGCACTTCCTGAAGCCACTGTGGTTCCTGTGTACGCCATGTTCTGTCTGTCTGCCAGAATGGCATCTTCCTCCACTGCCGCGTTGTTCTTGTCTTGAGGCATTGATTCGCCTGTAAGGGAAAAGTCATTTGTTCTGAGGTTATATGCCTCAAGCAGTCGTATATCTGCCGGTATTTTGTCTCCGGCCTCAACGCTTACAATATCTCCGGGAACCAGATCGGCCTGGGGAAGCTCGACCAGCTGCCCGTTTACCATCACTTTCGCCGGAGATTGTATCAGAGCTTTGAGTTTCTCAAGTATTTTACCTGCTTTGTATTCCTGAACAAAACCTATAACGGCATTCACCAGAACAATGATGAACATCACAGCACCGTCCTGGTAGCTTCCCACGGCGATTGAAATCACACCTGCAACTATCAGAACAACAACCAGCAGCTCTTTGAACTGAGACAGAAATACCAGCCACTTGGGAACAGGTTTTTCCACTGCTATCTCGTTTGATCCGTGTTCCCGTCTCCAGGCCTCTGCAGCCTCTCTGGGCAGGCCGCTCATACTCGAACCAAGCTTCTTCAGAGCTTCGGTCGGCGTAAGTTTGTAAAAATCTGTGTGTTCCAAAACCCATCCAATCATTAATGCCGCTGAAACCCGGCCCATCCAGGCAGGAAAAACATCGGAAACCACTTGATACCGAAGTTTTCAGGAATATACTCCCTTCAGATGCTTTTCCGAAACAGCTGACTGTTTTCGTGAATTCTTTATATTACGCTTCAGGTATCGACAGCCCTGCAGCAATGGGAGAATGCGAATGGTAAACAAAAAACTGAGTCTGCGGGGATACCTGTACATCGCTTTTCTCTCTGTACTATGGGGCGCATCCTTCTTTTTTGTTAAGCTGACACTCCGAGAGATAACACCTCTCACCATAGTTCTTGTTCGAGTTGGTGTGTCCGCACTGATACTCACGGTACTTGTGTATGCTACCGGAATGAAGATGCCGTCATCTCCCGGTATCTGGGGCGCGTTCTTCGTTATGGGTGCGCTTAACAACCTTGTTCCGTTCAGTCTTACCATCTGGGGCCAGCAGTATGTGGATAGCAGCGTTGCATCCATACTTACAGCATCAGCCCCTGTATTCAGCGTTATTCTCGCTCACTTTCTTACCTCTGAGGAAAGAATGACACCCGCCAGAGTAACCGGTGTTTTTTTAGGCCTTTTTGGTGTGGCAGTTCTCATCGGTTTTGACAGTCTTCAGTCTTCAGGGCTGAAAGTTCCGGGAGAAGCTGCACTGCTGGGTGCAGGTCTTTGCTACGCGTTTTCTGCAATCTACGGAAGACGGTTCAGAGGAATGCCTCCCCTTGTTGTGGCTTCAGGGGTTCTTACAGGAGCTGCTGTAATGATGATTCCCCCTGTCTTCATTCTTGAAAACCCGCTGTCTCTGACCCCGGGAACCACAACCCTGGCAGCTCTTGCCGGGCTGACCTTTCTCAGCACCACTCTGGCCTATGTTTTCTACTACAAAACTCTTGCCATCACAGGGCCCACCAACCTTCTCCTGGTTACTTTCCTCATACCGGTAAACGCAATATTCCTGGGTGTTGTTGTTCTGGGTGAAACACTTGAGCCTTCGGCAATCGCCGGAATGGTTTTCATCTTCGCAGCTCTTGTTGTAACCGATGGAAGACTGTTCAGAAAACGCTGATATTCCCGTCACCGCAGGGCCAGCACTCAGAAGAGCGGCTTAAGAACCGGGTATCACCGTGCAGAACCAGTTCAA
>CAZRXU010000010.1:0-1637 GCA_964604135.1 uncultured bacterium
CTATTCTGCTTGCTTTCTGCTGCCCTGGCCGCCGGTTGTGCCGGGCCAGAAATCGAAACAGAGGAAACTGCCGGGAATCCGGTCATTCAGCTGGAGATAACCGGAACTATCGGAGTGGAGATGGGCGACAGCAACTATGTACTTGGCGCTGTTCAGAGAATAGGCCACGACAAACAGGGCAACATACTGGTGCTGGACCGTTCAGCTTGCTGTGTAATGGTTTACTCTCCGGATGGAGAATTCGTAAGAAAGATATCGCGTGAAGGAAGAGGTCCCGGAGAGCTGCTCAACCCCATAGACATGATCGTATTCGAAGACGGCCGGATAGTTGTTCAAACACCCAGGAGCGGCGGTCTTCAGAGCTATTCACCGGAGGGAGAATGGCTTGGGCTGCTTATGCCAATTATCGACAATGCCCCCACTTCTCTCAGGGGAGTGGAAGACAGTGCATTCGTTGCAACCCGGCTGGAGATATTCCCCGGCAGTAACAATGACTATATCGTTTCTACCTTCATAGGCCGTTATGAGCAGGGAGAAGAGCCCGTAGTTAAATACTGGGAGTACGAATTTCCCTTCGATCCCTACGGCCTCACAGAGCTTCTCAGGAGTACCTCGATGGGACATACCTTCACGGCTGACCGCGAAGGCAATGTGTTCATCGCGAAACTCACCAGTGAAGAGTACCTCGTTCAGGGATTCAGGGCTGATGGTGGGCTCTTCATGGAGATAGAAAAAGAAGCTGTAAGGGTCGAGAAAACTCCGGAAGAGATCCAGGAAGAGAAGATTTATGTAGAGGCATATATGGAAGCAATGGGAGCCACTGGTCTTCTTATAGACTTCCATCCGGAGCCTCTGCGGGATACCATTTCAGAACTTGAAGTGGACGGAGAGCAGCATTTGTGGGTTCGCAGGGGAACGGTTCACGAGCCGGTTTTCGACGTTTACGACTACAACGGGGAGCTTCTCTTCACTGTTAACGTTCCAGATGCCGGAGCAGATGCTCAATTCTGGGATTTCAGCATAGATGAGCATGGGATCATAGCCTTCTCCAGTAATCCCGAGCTTTTCCAGAAGATTTACATCCTTCAAATGGATCCGGAGACTATTCCTGCAGATATTTCCAGGAGCTGAATACAGGGCCAGAGAGGGGGAGGGGAGTCGGCTCTCCTCCCTGTTCTTTGGCTGACATTCACAAAGAAGATCTAAATTTGCAAATCAATTCTACTGAGCAAATTGCGAGTGAAGCGGTAATCTGTTTTAAGAAGAACAGATCAACTTGAAATCGTACTTCATGAGGAGGTTTGCACCAATGCGGGGCTTTTTCTACATGAACACGCGAACTGGTAACCCACTTCACAATTCCATCCTGCCCTGAACTTGAAGCATAACGACCTGTTGAACATACCAGTCAGGAACTCTGCCACAACCGATATCAGGACTACTGTAACAATTACTTATTTCAGAACAACGATACGTTCGGTTGCATTGAAATCTCCTGTGTGCATTGTACAGAAGTAAACTCCCTGTGCGATATCGTTGAAAACAACTGGATGTGTATCACCTGACAATTCCTGAGAATACCTGGCTACAACACGGCCTGTTACATCGTAGAGCAGCAGGTCAACAGTTGCCTGATG
>CAZRXU010000010.1:1737-5778 GCA_964604135.1 uncultured bacterium
ACAGTTGCCTGATGAGGGATTTGCTGCTGGCACAAAGCCCCAGCTGACAATTTCAGTACTACCTGGTTCGTTAATTCCCAGATAGGTATTGCAGGAAAATGAAACACCTTTTACTACCGGTGTAATTGAAGGATCTTCAGTTTGCAGTATTACTCTGTACTGCAGAAAATTCGTTGAGTCAACAAGAATGGTTGAGAGATCGAAGTCTGGAGTAAAAACTGTGTCTAACCATGCACCCATATTGGAAGAATCGGCTGAACTTCTGAACTGGTAACCAACTGATGTTCCCGGTAGCTCTTCCCTGTTGGATACAAAGACATCCCATGACTCTACAGTCCCCGCATCAAGGATGGATGATTCAAGAGTTCCCTCTGCAGGATAGCCTGGAATATTCCTCCATGCAATTTCGTCTGCAAAAATACAGCCCCCAGTATATCCGTACTGCCATCACCATCAACATCTGCTGCGTAAACAGAACTGGCGCCATCAAAATTACTGTTCAGAGTGTGCTTCACCGGAGGCGATATCAACCGCAACACACCTGCTGTATCGTTCATCTGTCCGGCTGTGTCATAGCTGTTACCCCAGTCTGTTACAGGACCGGGAACCCCACTGCCGCCGGACCAGTCTGACTGGGTTACTGTTTCTACTGCTGAAAATGAAACTGAATAAAAAAAACAAAAATTAAAAGCATGATCTGAGTCAAGATACCTCGATTCCCGGATACTCTGCCCTCCATAGCCCGGTATTGCCGGAGCGCAAAGACCTCATTGCTGTCAGTGCCGAACCTCTCCACTTCTTTCTGGAATAAAGTTCTGCTCCATGTAAGAACGGATTCTCTTCTCGTGATCCATATCGGCTGAGTTCAGCTCCATAAAGACCTCTTCGGAGGCTGTAACTGCTTCTCCTGTCATAAACTCCTGATAGTGAAGTTCTCCTGCAGAACGCTCCAGATAGAGAGCTGTATTGAATGCAACAATTCTTGAGGGAGGAGAAGACTGATAGTTTTCTATCATGCGGGACAGATCTTTGTTGACGGTTTGCAGAATACTGAGCTTGCTGCACAGCAATTTTTGGGGAAACCTGCCGTGCGGTTCATAGTAGTTCAGGCCGTATCGAAGAAGCTCTGCATGGTTTCTCTCTTCTAGAACAAGCTGCATCCAGAACTCTTCATCATCCGGAAACAGATGATGGAACAGCAGGTATATCTCGCTTACATTCAGTTCCAGAGCAATTGATTCTCTTACAATATCAACCATACAGCTTGTCTCAACCCTTTCAGACAGAGCCTGTGCGGGGAACCTGATTTACACAGCTGTTTCAGACAGCTTAAATTCCGCTGTGTTCTTCCGGCATGGCGATTTTATTCTGCGGCTGTTCGTTTGTTAATTCTCCTTCAGCATATCATCAAAAGCAAGTTCAAAACGGAGTTTGTGTTTTGCCTCTTCCTGTGCGAGAGCCTTGAACAGATTCTGCGCGTCCTCGGAATCAACTATTTCGCTGAGTTTTGTATACAGTTTGAAGGCTGCTTTTTCCTTTTTCATGGCTATAACAAGTGCGTCCTCGTAGCTCTCTACCTCGTCCATGTTGATATCTACTGTGTAATCTGATATTTTGAGATCAAGAATCTCCTTCTCACCGGGCTGGAATTTCTTTCCGGCTTTGGCTGCAACGAGCTTGGCCTTGTGACCTCTTTCCTCGCTGGCAAAAAGAAGAAAATCTCTTTTCATTGAACTGTGTACAGCCTTCTTTGCCATTTCAGTGTAGAATTTCACGGCGTTCTCTTCTTCGCCTATTGCAAAATCGAGTATCTCGTCTGGCGACATCCAGCTCTTCATGTTTTCTCCCTGTTTGAACTTCTGTTTTCAAGATAACACAAGCAACTCGTTCCACAGTATATCATACATCCGAAAACTGACCTGTGCTCCAATGCATTTAAGAATAGCATAGCCGGCACATCCGGTCAAGAACTGACATAGTCGCAAATGTAGTTATTAACGTGCTTCCTGAGTAGTATCTACTTTTCTGCCCAGCTGTCTGCCACACTGGCCTCGGCAACCACAGGAACATCTTTCATGTATCTGGAGCCTGCCTCCTCCATTGTGTTCTTAAGCAGCAGTGCCGTTTCCTCTGCTTTTAAGCTATCACATTCAAGAACAATCTCGTCGTGTATCACCGCAACAACAAAGGTGTTTGTATCCTTCAATTCTGTGTAGAGCATACCAAGTGCATTTTTCAGTATATCTGCAGCTGTGCCCTGCACAGGTGTGTTGTACCTTCCCGACATTCCGGAATCTCTGCTGTAGATATGCTTCCGCCCGGCAAGAGTTCTTGATACGGATGGTTTGCTCCTCTGTATACTTTTGTGCCAGGCATCAACCCCTCTGTAGGCAGAAAAGAACCTCTTCTTAAACAACTCAGCTTCCTCTGCAGACATTTCCACACCATAAGTTTCACGGGCATAAGCCTGCAGCCCGGAAGCACCCATTCCGAATACGAGCCCGAAGTTAACTGCCTTTGCTGCCTGTCTCTGTTTCTTTGTGATCTCATCTATGGGCTTCTCAAGAATCAGGGCAGCGGTTAATCTATGCAGGTCTTCTCCGTTACTGTATGCTTTTATCATTCTGCGGTCACCTGATATCTGCGCTATTACACGAAGCTCAATCTGCGAATAGTCTGCAATAATCAGTTTTCTTCCAGGCGGCGCTGCAAAGCACTGTCGGAAAGCCCGGCTTCTGGGAATCTGCTGTATGTTCGGCCCGCCACAGCTCATACGCCCGCTCCATGCGCCTATCTGGCTGTAATGGGGATGCAGCCTTCCCGTGGCTCTGTTGACCTGCCCTGGTATGGAATGAAGAAAGCTGGACAGTGCCTTGGATGCGTATCTGTACTTCAGCAGGGAAGCAACAACAGGATGTTCACTGTAGCGGGCAAGACTGTGTTTTGATGTACTGGTTACATGGATACCGTTATCGTTAAGCATCTTCATAACCTGTTTGCTGCTGTTCACATTGTGACCATAAATAAGATCGTTGTTAAACATACCCAGCTGTACCGTGGGATACCCGATGTACGGATACAGTTCGGCCAGTGCATCTTTTCTGATCTTCTCTGTTTCCTCCTGCAGAACGAGCCACTTTTCCCTGTCAAGGTAAATCCCGTCATACTCCAGCGAAGCTATGGCGTACACACAGGCAAACTCAAGACGGGCTGCTTCAACCAGATGGTTGCCCTTTATTTCATCGCGCAGTATGTGTCGCAGCTCAAGCAAGATCTCTGCATCCTTTGCCGCATAGTCCAGTTGACTTTTCGTAAGCTCTGAGGAAAAGTCACTTTTCTGCTCTTCCTTGGACAACTCTCTGTTCAGGTAGTGTCTTGAAAGAGAAGCCAGCCCGGCGCTTCGCGGGCCACCTGAAGTTCTGAGAAGTTTTGCTGCAAGCATTGTATCAAAAATCCATCCGGAAACAGAAATGTTTTCAGACCTTAAAAACTGCAAATCAAACTTTGCATTCTGAAGCACTTTTACTGACGGGGAAGTCAGTATGGCAGACAGCTGCTCCGTCGACTCCGGCAGTATCTTAAAACAGTCAAAGATTACAGTTGTGGAACCTTCAACTGCCATCTGAATCAGTCTCAAACGGGATGTGTGCGGATTAAGACCGGTTGTTTCAGTATCTACACCCATTACCTTTGCCAACTTCAGCCAGCGTGATACTTCTTTAACCTGATCTGCTGTTTCAATCAGTAGCCATTCTTTCATTACACGACCTATTCTGGTATTATAGATATATAACCCGACTGCGTCCGGTAAGGCGGGTCAGTGTTTTCCTGGAAACCAGGCCAATCTTCGTCAAATAGCGCTGGTATCCGTGCTATCGCTCGGGACGCTCCTGTTATTACCTTCGTTGCTCTCCGTGCTGACGCTCGGGACGCCCACAGTTTCTGGATTGGTTGCTCTCCGTGCTATCGCTCGGGACGCTCCTGTTATTACCTTCGTTGCTCTCCGTGCTGACGCTCGGGACGCCCACAGTTTCTGGATTG
>CAZRXU010000010.1:5878-47704 GCA_964604135.1 uncultured bacterium
CGCTCGGGACGCCCACAGTTTCTGGATTGGTTGCTCTCCGTGCTGACGCTCGGGACGCTCCTGTTAATACTCAGGTTGCTTTTAGCCATTAATCGGTATGCTTTCTATCTCGTCTGTGACGCGCTACTACTCAATGTCTATTCCAGGTCAAACTCCTGGAGAACAGTAGATGCAACCCTTGCCACAGCCCACTTTCCGATTTAGCTTACATGTGATAAGCAGACAGGAGGAGTTATGAAACAGGGATTCACCCTCATCGAACTGATGATCGTAATTGTTATTCTGGGAATCATGGCAGCCATAGCTATTCCCAAATTTTCCGGTGTTACCGAAAGCGCCAGGCAAAGTGCCTGCAGATCCAATATGAGGCTTGTGATTCAGGGTCTTAATGTTTACATGACACAAAATGAAGGAGAATACCCGATTTTGAACCGACCTTCATGGGTAGACCCGATCCTGAACGGGTATGTTCCACAGGGCATGGAATGCCCCACAGCCGGGGTGAAGTACGCCTTTGCTGTATACAAACGATGGTATCAGCGCAATTACATGCTCTGCGCCTGGGGAGTAAGCTCACAGTGCTGGAGAAACCACGGATACATATGGTTCGGCGATTTTAGAAACTGGAACTGATTACCTGGGTGTCATGGCTTCCGGTGAAGAGACAAGTTGCCCTTCTGCGGTACTCACTATCCAGGAACCGTCATCGTTGAAAACAATATCAGAACCTTCCAAGAGCTGAATATCCCTGGGATCATCGGGAACCCCATTCTCTTCAACATAGCTGCTGACTGATTCCGTTACAGTTGCGGCAATCTGCTGCTGTTCAGGGGTGAGTTCTGTCTGCAAAGAACCCTCTTCGGCAGAATCTATCACATAGAATACCCCCAACAGTATCAGTACTCCCAGCAACCACGGCAGCGCCTTGTTCTTCCTGTCGTCGGCATCACCCTTCTTCTTTGGTTTCTCTGAATACTCAATCGTTGCATCCAACTGTACGGGCTTGTGTTCTTCAGCCATAACTCCTCCACTTCTGCTACAGTTAAATGAATATATACGAAAGTGTAGCCTCGCAGGAAACAGCTCTATACGATGGGCCGGAAACCGCAAAATGCGTTCAGCGGGTGAGCAGCTCATTCTTGTGCTGAAATATATGCCTGATCCCGACAATCTACACCACTGCAATACTATCACACCTTCTCAATGCGTATGACTCTTAGAAGTGGGTAAATTTTCCCTGGTGCGTAATATATCCCTGCATGATACTGTTTGCACAAGGCATCTGTTTTTGTGGAATACTTCTATCTTGTTTGTGCACAGCGATATCGAGGTTTGGCACGCTTATTGCATTCCTGTGGGTTGTGTCGATTCAACAACCAACAGAAAGGATATTGAAATGAAAACTTATCTGCTCACTTTTATACTGGCCTCACTTGCAATGGCAACAGGGCATTCTGCGATGGTTTCTTTGCCTTCCGGCGGAACAGACGGGGGGGACATGTTCGGCCAGTCATACAGCTATCCCGCGGTTGTTTCTGCTTATGGCGATCCGCTTGATGAAGTTGCAGATGATTTCGTACTTTCAGAAAACGGCAACCTCTGGAAAATAGTGATATGGACCTGCTACACCGGAACTCAGCCTCTGCCTGATCATTTTACACTTAAGGTATTGCAGGACAATGGTGATACTGACCCGTCAACAGCTGCCACGATCTGGCAGGAGTACCTGCCGTGCACCCGAACAGATACAGGAGATACTTTCATCGGTCGTAAAATTTACGAGACTGTATTCTATACCACTACTCCACCTGCTCTTACAGCCGGGCAAAGATACTGGTTGAGCGTGCATATTCCAAGTGGGTTCGCAGCACCATACGTAATGGTAAAAAACAATGAGTTTGGTTCAGTAGTATGGGTAAAGGAATCAATGTGGGAATCCGTCGAAGATCGATTCAATGACACAACAGATATGTTTTTCGATCTGTATTCTGTGCCAAGCTCTCTTGAAAGGACAAGCTGGGCTTCGGTTAAAGCCTCTTTCTGAAACATCTGAAAAACTATTGCAGCAGGAGCCATGGATAACCGTGGCTTCTGCTTTTCTTCGTCTGAGTGTCAGTGTAGCGCCTGACAGAGCAATACTGAACAGGATCGTTTACGGATACATGGATGGCGTTCTCCTGATTGCACAGCTTCGATATCACTATGGAGCTGGAGACTGAGAAAAGTGTTGTTTCCCAATATGAAGGCTCAGAAGTAGATTGACAGGCTCAGGTGAACTTCTGCTGGAAGGCTGCCGAATTCACTTCCGTCAGTTCCAAGCCCGCCGCTGATACCGGTACCAAGGATTGAGTTGTCTGACAAGCTGCAAACTGCCTCTGCAGTTGCCTGTGCAGAGCCATCATTCATGTTCATAAGAGAGCCGGTACTCAGAGTGAGAAGCGGTGTGGCGGTAACGCTGACTCCGCACACCGCATAGTGTTTTGCCATAAGGTAAACTCCACCGGTGATGTAGGCTGGTTGTGCTGCGTTCTGCGGGTAGCTGAGATAGTCTGAATCGCCAGGCGAGTTGTAGTGATACTCTATGAAACCGCTTACTGTACTGTTTCGGAAACTGCGCTGAAGCCCCGTTGAGAGCCTCCAGTAAACATCTCCACTGTCCGGCTTTACAACAGCCGATTCTGTCCAGCCCACAGAGCTGCCTAGCACCCTGTTCAAACTGCCGCCTGCCATGGTGTTTTCTCTGAATTCTGCAACAACAACAGAAATATCTGTGTTCAGTTCGTAGAACCGGGTTCTGAGCCAGTAGCCGTTTCTGCTTGATTCCGCTTTGTTTCCGAATACAACCCCACCCTCTACCTCAGACATAACACCAGTGGGGTAAACTGCCCTTACCGCGTCTACACCAACTCTGTAATCTGTGTTTATTTCTCCCCATGGGAAGGGTGCAATGAAGTCGGTGGGGCTTACAGACCTAGATACTCCCCAGAAAATAGCCTGCCTGCCAAGGGTAATTCTTAGTTTCTTCAGTTTTGTCTGTATGCTCAGACGATCGATGTTCTGGACAACACTGAAGCTTTCACTGGAACTCCAGTTCTCAGGGTAGATCCTCGCGTCAGGATCAGTAATTCTGAACTGTGAGTAACCGTCTGGTAGGCCTGCAGGTGCAGGGTTTCCAGCACCCGGACTTACAACCCACGCCACATGGGTTTTAAAGCAGCCTATTCTGCTTGTGTCCATAAGCCTGAGAGTTACACTGGTGTTCCAGCGATGTGCTGTAAATCTGAACTCCGGGCTGAACACTCCGGTGAAGCAAACAGCGGCAGTTGTTAACGATGCCAGAGAAAGAAGCGACCACTTCATCGTACGGAGCTTCCCTCATGCTTCTCCAGCTTACCGTCCCGGAGGATTACTATTCTTCTTGCTCTTTTTATCACAGTTTCATCGTGTGTAGAGAACAGGAAAGTCATTCCGGTTTCTTCATTGAGCCTTCTCATCATGTCCAGAAGCTCTCCGCTGGTTTTAGAGTCGAGGTTTGCAGTTGGCTCGTCGGCAATTACCAGCGCCGGCTCTGAAACCATTGCCCTCGCCACAGCCACCCGCTGCTGCTGACCGCCGGAGAGTTTCGACGGCAGCCTGTTGGCGTAGTCTTCCAGGCCCACCTGTGCCAGTATCTTCACTACCCTCTCGTGCCTTTTCTTTTTGTGAACACCCTGAAGAAGCATGATGTACTCTACATTCTCTTCAACTGTAAGCACAGGAAACAAGTTGTATGCCTGAAAGATAAAACCGATGTTGTCACGCCTGTAAACTGTAAGCTCTTTTCCGCTCATGGCGGATATCTGCTTTCCGGAAAGCTCAACTTCACCTTCCGTGGGCGTGTCCAGACCCGAAATCAGATTAAGAAATGTTGTTTTCCCTGAACCCGATGGCCCGGTAATCGCCGTAAACTCACCGGCTGTCAGGGTGAAATCTATCCCCCTTACAGCATCAACCGGCACTCCGTTGTCGTGGTATGTTTTCCTCAGGTTCCTGGTTACTATCACCTGCTCAGTATTCATCTGCGGCTCCCTGCCGGTTAAAGACTTTTCCGCATAGCTCGTGAAGGGTTAAGATTGCCTGCATGTATCCCCGGATAAACCCCCGCCAGCGTTGTAAACACCAGTGTTGCCACAGGGTATTTCCACAGTTTTGACCAGTCTGCAATTGTGTAGATTGGTTTGTCAAACATTATTCCTGAAAAATCGAATTCACCGAAACTGATGCCTGCTACAGCAAAGTACTGTATCACACCGTACCCAAGCAGCACTCCTATAACAGAGCCAGCAACTCCAAGCCAGAAAGCCTCCAGAAGAACCATAGCCGTAACAGTGTGCTTTGAAGAACCGATGGCCTTCATAACACCGAACTCGTACATCCTTTCATACACAGACATGAACAGCGAGTTGATAATTCCAAACAGAACCAGGCCAAACAGTATTGCCGCCTGAATACCGAGACTTGCGTCGGTCATCTGCGTAAGCGATGAGATCTGGGGAGACAGGGTCAGCCACCCCTCCGCTGTGTTTCCCCACAATGAAAACCGGCTCCAGAAAGAGTTCCTGCTGTTTATAGCCATCTCAGGGTCGGTAAATACAACAGCTATTTCATGAAGCTCATCCTGAAGGTTAAGAAGGCTTTCTGCAGAACCGATGTTCACAAAAACAGTGTATCTGTCGTACTGATCTGAACCAAAGGTGCTGATTCCGGAAACCCGAAACAGTCTGGCGGCAAACCCGCTGTCTGCCATGGATGCTGTAACCACAGCAACATCACCAAGGGCAAGGCTCATGTCTTCCGCCAGTTTGCTGCCTATGATTAATTCCATACTGTCGCCAGACAGGTAGCAGCCTGTGGCGGTAGCTGCTTCAAGCATGGTGATCCTGCTGTCTGTAAGGTAATCCACACCGATAAGGGTAACAGGCTTCATCTGTGTGGCAGACTGAAGAGATGCAGGTGAGATCAACCGGCCTGTGAAGGCCGCAACTGAAGAATCGTTCCGAAGCATCTGTGTTACCTGCTGAACACTGTCTATGGTAAGTGAGACTCTCGCCGTTTCCAGAAAACCTTCTGTGTGTATCTGGGCCTCCCCCATCCATGTTGTTGTTACACTGTGTGCAGTGTACTCATTCATTCCGGCGTAAAGAGCATCGGAAAACATCATGGCAGCAAGACCGGTTCCTATAGCCAAGCCTGTTATCACTGTTCTTCTTTTGTTCCGAAGAACGTTCCGCCATGAAATCAGAACAAGCCTGCGGAACATGCTACACCGTCCTCAAGGATTTTGCCGCATCAGTATGGGCAGCCTTAAGCGCCGGTATCAGGCTTACCACACTGGCAGTAACCATTACAGAAACAGCGGGAATCCAGTACGAAGCGGGAGTTATTGCGGCAACCATTTCCCTGAACATGAATCCGCCGTAGTTAAGAGGCGGATCAAGAATCATTCCGTGCTTCGAGATAATCAGCAGACCTATCGTGCTGAGCACACTGCCGAAAACAACACTGATTAGGCCCATCAAATTCGCTTCAAGAACAATCATTCGAACGATCTGTGCAGGTCTTGTTCCTATGGCTTTCATTACCCCGAACTCCCGCCTTCTCTCAAGAACCATCATAAGAATGGTGTTAAGCACACCCAGGGCAGCCACCGAAATAACAATTGCAAGCATTATTTTTAAACTGGCTTCATCAGCCTGCATGCCGTTGTAGAACTCTTTTGCAAATTGCTTCCACGAAGAGACAGAAAGGTTTGATGAAATTGGTGAAGCCGAGATTTCGCTGGCTGTATGCTCCACTACCCCAAGTGACCCTGTGACAATGGCAATTTCGTGCACTCTGTTTTCAAGGGCAAACAGCAGCTGTGCGTCGGCAAGGGTAATGTAGCAGGTAACTCTGTCTGCATCAGTATTTCCTGTGGACACAATTCCCGCAACTGTATACCGTCTGTCTGCACTGCTTCCATCGGCTGCCTGGGAAAGAAGAATAAGAGAATCTCCCACAGACACGTTCAGCGTTGTGGCCAGTTCTTTTCCCAGAAGAATTTGCCCTGTTGCTCTAAGCGAAGAATCAGCAGCAGAGGCGGTAAGCATCGAACCCAGTGTGATCTGGCTGGCAAACTGTGTGGCGTTCTGCTCAAATAACGGGTCGATCCCTGTTACAGAAGCTGCAGCGGAATTGGCGAAAATTCCATCTGAAGAGCCTTCTTCCCGCGATGCAAGAAGAGCCCCGGCATATATTCTTGGCGCCCAGGCCATTACGCCATCAACCGATTCAATCTGCCCGGCAACACTGAGGTAGTTGTCAACGGTATCATACAGCGATGGGTTCTCAAGGTATCCGGCTCTGTGTACCTGTATCTGCCCGGTTTTGTGGCTTGTAAAGAAAAGAATCATCCCATTGTAGGAACCTTCCATCCACCCTATTGCAAAACTTGTGAGAACAAAACCGCCGGTCATGGTAAGAATGGTCAGAATGGTTCTTCTTTTCTGCCTGAAGATGTTCCTCCAGGCAAGACTTGAGATAAGACTCATCTACAGTGTGCCCCCTGACTGTAGATTATCCAGTGTAAATATGTGCTCGTCGACACCCTGATCGAAAGTCGTATTCAACCATATAACAGTGGTGCTCTGCCCCGGTTTGTCAGCCGGAACAACCTGCATCACCGTGGGAATAGTTCTTCCACAGGTTTCCCGCACTTCAGAAAAAATGACGGTCTTGATAAGATTGTCGTGCTGATCGTAATACTCTTCCCGCACCGGCAGAATCGGATCTGTTGATGCAGTGCAGAGAATGTACGCCCACACAACAGCGGTGGACTGTTTCGGAATGAGTTTCAGGTACAGAAGATCTGTTCGTGACAGATCCGCGCCCTCTGGAGCTGCCACAAATTCCGCGGTGTAATCATCGGAGTAGGTGATTTCTTTTACAATATCGTTGTTTGTTATGTCTGAGCCCATCCACGAGCCGGTCATCATAGATGGCGGGATTCTTACTGTGCTGTTTGTGTTGGGAAGGTAGTTCCACATTTCAGAACCGATTCTGAGAGTTGCCGAGCCCGCCTGCCTGGCCGGCGACAGTATCCTGATAAATGTTCTGTCTGTTCCCTCTGACCAGGTATCCATCACGAGTGTTCTTTCCCAGTGTTCGGTTACGATGTGCATGGACACCCTTGAATGACTGTTGTCGCTTCTGTAAAGCTGATCCAGTTCGCTGAGAACATCTGTAAGTGAAGGTTGAACCGCAGACAACACAACACAGACGACAACCTGTAAAAAAAGCATCTAGTCCTCCTCTTCCGGCGGAAGAATACCTCTGCAGAAGTGTCTTATCATCTCCGACACTGTACCAGCAACATTTTCCAGAGCAAACTCAGTGTCGATGGAATACCACATCACAGTAGTTATTGCCATACCGTACAATGCCAGAGCTGCAATCTGCGGATCGGTGTTCTTTCGCAGCCTTCCGGTTTCCTGTAAAACGCCCATGACATGGGATATCTGCCCCATAATCTCTACATCCAGCGAAACCAGACCTGTGCTGAGTTTCTCTTGCCCGGCTTCCCAGAAAACCCCGGCAAGCTCCTTAAGCAATTCCCGGGGGTATGATGAAACAAACTGCATAAGCCTGCGTGTAAACTCTTCTATCAGGTCTTCTATTGTCATCGAACTCAACTCTGAAGGGTTAAGTGGAATCAGAAGGTTGTGCGTGTCTTGTGCTGTAACAGCAAGCATGATCTCTCCCTTCGACCTGAAGTAGTTGTACAGAGTACCCACTGCCACATCAGCATGCTCTGCCACCTTCTCCATGGAAACAGCTTTGTAACCTTCCACGGCAAAGAGCTGTCTCGCAGAACTGATGATCGCCTTTCTTGTGTTCTTCTTTCTTTTCTCTCTGAGGCCCATAATCCCTTTCGTGAACGCATTCATTTTTGAAGTACATTCATATTTATAATATATTCATTCTTTTCGTCAACCCTCTACCGGATATCCGAAGATCCTGCAAAAATCTATACAGTGTTGTATTCGGTGACTAACTGCCGTCTTTCAGACCAAATCTCATGCTATGTTTTCTGTACACTTCCTTTCTGAAAAGCGTTGTGTACTTCCAGAACATTGCAGTCCAGGAAAGTAGTTTGAGGTTGCTTCGAATATCTGAGAAACGATAAAGCATTGACGGAACAGAGTTAAACTTTTTCCTAGCCCTGTGACAAGTATCGGTAAGCTCATCTGCAGTCATTCCTGCCGGAACAAAGGCAGCGCTGTTGAAACGGTATTCAGGATGCAGCCACCATTTTCCATGGTACAGAAGCCGGTTCTTCATCTGCAGCTTTCTGTAAAGCTCTGTGCCGGGGTAAGGCATCAGTACATTGAAAGCCGCGAACATGAATCTGTTTTTTAAGGCAAAATCCATTGTTGCCATTATAGAATCAACTGTGTCGGTATCGTAGCCGAGGGTAAACGCTGCCCATGTCTGCATGGAGTGATCGCGAAGAGCTTTCAACTCCTCTGTATAGCAATTGAAGTTTCTGAGATTTGCGGATTTGCCGGCACTCTGAAGACTCTCCGGAACAATTGACTCAAACCCAATTACATTGCCAATACAGCCGCTTTCCGCCATCAGTTTCAGCAGCTCACCGTCGTGGGTAACATCAATTCCTGCCTGGGAAACCCAGTTGATCTTCAGGGGAACAAGCTCGCGGCACAGTTCCTTCAATGCATTGTGGTCACAGGCAATATTGTCATCAACAAAAAACAGAAGCCGCCTTTCCTGAGCCTCAATTTCTTCAACAACTTCGTCCACTCTTCTTATGTAGTGTTTTCTGTTGAAATAGCTGCTGACAGCGCAGAAACTGCATGAGTAGCTGCATCCTCTGGAATACTGAAGAAGTGAAACAGGGAGGTATCCCTTGCCTTCAAACAGATCCCGTCTCGGTTTGATGCCGCCTGTCTGCCCTGTTCCCGGCGGAGCACTGTAGAACTTCTTTAACTGCCCCCTTAACGCATCTGCTACAACCTCTGCCCAGAGGGTTTCAGCATCTCCGATGAACACCGAATCACAGTGCTTCTGAACCTCTTCCGGGATCAGAGTAGCATGCATACCGCCCATGACAACAGGCACGCCCCTTTTTTTGTATTCATCTGCTATTTCGTAGGCTCGTCTTGCTGTGAAGGTTTCAACGGTGATGGCCACCAGATCAGTTTGTTCATCGAAAGGAACAGTTTCCATGCGGTCGTCGTAGAGACAGACTTCGATGTCCGGGGGAGTGAGCGCCGCCAGTATCCCGAGCATAAGCGGTTCCATTCTTCCATGATCAACATAAAGGCTGTGCTCCATGCGCCCTATGTTGGGTTTTACAAAGGTTACTTTCATTTTCCCCCCAGTGCCCTGTTCTGCTTCCTGGCAATTTCCATTTTTGATACCAGGTTAATTACCAGAACTGTCACAAATTGAAAGAAACTGAATCCATGTCTGGAAAAGAAAAGCCTTGAGAGAATCGAACGCCATGAGTAGAACTTCATCCTGGCCTTAAAGCAGGCAGCTGCAAATACATCGGGTTCCATTCGCTCCGGGGTAAATGCCGCATCGCCGTAGCGGTAGTTACCGTCTGTCCACCAGTTTTCAACAAGAAGCCTTCCCTGTTTCTTCAACCGGCTGTAAAGAGGGGAGCCCGGGGTGGGTATAAGAAGGTTGAAGTTAGCAACTTCCAGCCCGGCTTCCAGAGCAAACCGTACACTGTTTTCAATACTATCGGTGGTATCTCCATCATAACCTGCGACGAAAGTACCGTAAACTGCAATCCCTCTGTGATGGAGCTTCCTGACAACCAGCATGTAATCACCCGAATTCCTGTTCCAGTGTTTCTTCATCTGGGTCAGATTCTCTTCAAGCAGGGACTCAAAACCCACCAGCACGATCACACAACCGGAGGATTTAAGTCGATCCAGCAGGTCATCATCGTTGAGAGCATCAATACTTATCTGACACGACCACCTGATCTTAAGAGGGGTAACAGCTTCAAGAAGTGAATCGAACTCTTTTCTGGTGCTGTAAAGATTGTCATCCACAAAGAAAACAAGATGTTTCGTGTTCAGCGTTTTGATCTCATCAATTACACTGCCAACATGTCGCGTTCGCACATTCCCACTGTAAAAACCGCTTATAGAGCAGAAATCACAGCTATACCGGCACCCTCTGCCGTACTGAACCAGTTCAACGGGAAGATACTTCTTACCTCTGAATATCGACCTGTCTGCCGGATGTCCGCTCAGTGGCCTTGTGTTCCCGCCTGTGTAGAAGGGCTTCAGCTTTCCCTTTTCGAAGTCTTCAAGAATCTGCTCCCACACTCCCTCAGCATCTCCTGAAACAACGACATCTGCATGGTGCGCCGCCTCCCCGGGCAGAAGAGTGGGGTGAAACCCTCCCATTACAACGGGAATGCCACGGCTCCTGTAACCTTTAGCAATCTCATAGGCCTGTCTGGCTGTGAAGGTTTCCACGGTTATCGCCACAAGATCCGGGGAATCATCCCGGGGAACAGATTCTATTCGCTGGTCAAACAGATTAACTTCAACACTTCTCGGCGTGCGGGCGGCCAGTATTGCAAGAGCAAGCGGAGGCATTGCGTCACGAGCCCTGTAGTTGCCCATGTTGGGGCGGATCAGAGTAAGCCTCTTCAGCCTCACGTTACTGACTCAGACTTCCCGGTAAGCCTTTCAAACCAGTTCCACTTACGCTCAAGAAAAGATGGTTTTACATCTCCTGTTTTGATTCCTCTTGCGGCACATACTTCAAGATAACTTCTGTGAGCTTCCGCAGATGACATAGGGAGCACGCAGATCTCAACGCGGTTCAGCTGCCCAAGCCGCCTGCAATAGTCGTAATGCACGTTGGCACGCAATCCTCTTTCCACGCTGTTTTCGACAGCAGAAATATCCTGATCGATTTCGCTGATGTATAGGGTATAGTGATCCGCTTTCGGTGCTGCTGGAGCCAGGAAGACAAATGGCAGTTTATCAGGGAACAGTTTTTTTACAATTTCTTCAATGTGGGATTCATGTAGTTTTTCCCCGTAGAGGTCCGACACATTCAATCTGCCGGTAAACCGGAGAAGAGGGCAGCTGCGGGCAAAACCGGTAACCTCCACTGTGTCTCCAAGCCTGTACCGGTACAACCCTCCTCCTGTTGTCAGAAGAACCGAATACCTCTCTCCCGTTTTCAGTTTCCATGAAGGAAAAACCCTTCCACTCTCTGATACGAACTCGAAGAAATGCGAAGTCAGTGCAAGCACAGATGTGCTATGTGGTTCCAGGGGAATAGAAACGATCCCCTCGGTGGCAAGAAGACCTTTGGGAATAAGCTTTGTTCCAGGGAACAGCAGAGACAGCTCCCTGAACGCACCTCGAGAAGCGCCGTCTGCCCAGCAACTGATAACCTTGAGATGGCTCCACACATCCTGATACCCGTTCCGCTTCTCTCTGCTGAAAACAGACTTCAGCACAGATGCCCTTCCCGCATTCTTACTCCACTTTCTCTGTAGATCTTCTGCAAGCTTCCCGGGAACACCATCAGGCAGTGTAAGTATTCCCGATTGCATATCTGCCACTATTTCCTCCCATTTTTCCTCAACTGCAGAGAGGATCAGAAGCAGGAAAGTTGGGTTCCACACCGAAACAAACCTGAGGTCGTCTGCAGCAAGCAGAAATGCAGCAGTGCAGTAGCGAAATACATTCCTCTGCACCAGTTCACCGACAGAGGTGGGAACAGCCATACAGCGGGAATAGTACCTGCCCACAAAAGGGTGGAGGTAAGAAAGGTCACTTTCAAACCCGACGGGAATACCTCCTGAGATTTTCCCGGGAGAAGACATAGCCGGAGAAATAGACCAATACGCTCTGCCTGTAAGAAGGCGCAGGTTGTGCCTGAACATGTTGCTTATCCAGGGATCAATGCCCTTCTGAAACTCTCTCTGCAGCTCCGGAGTGTAGGGTATCAGTTTACCCGCTGATGTAGACCCGCTTGTAGGCTCAAAACAAACTGGAACATCCCTGCTTAGAACGCTTTTCTCACCACGGGCAATCCTTTGAATAAGCGGCTCGAAATGGGAATACGAAGCAATGGGAACCCTTTCCGCGAATTCTTCATAACTGTTGATCCTGTTAAAACCATATTCACTGCCGTACCAGACTTCACTGTTTTCGCTGATAATTCTTTGAAGAAGCCTGCGCTGCGCCTTCTCTGTGTTGAATGTGGCAAAGAAATGTCGAAGCGCTCCCTTTGCCGACAGGCCCAGCCACATCAGGTTAATCAGTGAGGGAGAAAGCTTCACTCTTCCTTCTCCAGCGCTTCCGGGCGGCGAAGATTGTTCCTTTCAAGTCGAACCAGACAGGCGAGCTCGTCTCCGCTGTGCCATCCTGGATTCCTGGTGTTGAAAAAGGCTATTCTCGGGTCATTCAGCAACCTGGGAGTAATTTCACCAACCCCCTGTTTCAATCGGTAGTCACCTTTGCCTTTGACCACTCCCGATTCCCTGCTGTACCTGTTACCAAATCGCGAGAAGGCAAGATAATCCAGTATTTCCTTTTCCCTGCGCTCTCCTTCCACACCCGGTGACGGGAAATAACTTTTGAAATACACAGGAAGATAGCGATAGGTTCTGTACCCTTTGCACACCAGAAACCAGTACCATTCCATAAGCGGCTCTTCCTCTACCTTCCTGAACACGAGTTTAAGCCATTCCCTTTCAAGCAGCAGACTTCCCCTGTAGTCGCGGTGAATAATGGTATCTCCGGAAAAGAAGAAGCCAATTGTTTTACCGTTAAAATCTGTTGTGGAGAAATACAGGGTGGAAAAGCCGAAGACAGCTCCGGTATCCTGGCACGAAAGAATGATCACCCACTGCTTCTCCATCAGATCAATTCTGAAATCATTCCAGTTCATTCCATCAAAATAGCAGCACATCAAACGGAACATTTCCTTAACTGTTTCCATTGAAAGAGAGCCAGGGCGAACCACTGAGCTGACAACATTCTTCATCAGAGACTCCCCGGATCCAGATAGGGAATTTCATCTGCAGCAAGTGGCTGGGCACCATTCCACGACACTGCATATATCCTGCTTCTGATTTCCAGATGCAGCCTTCCGGCAGCTCTCTTTAAAAGGGGGTCTTTCTCGCTGAACCCGGCTACCAAAAAGTTTGCACCTCTTTCTGAGGCATCTGCAAGAACATGACTCAGCAATTTTCCAAATACTTCAGTCTCATCGTTCCGTATTGCCACACCTGTGCAGTACATGGCAGATACTGTTTCTCCGAGATCCGGAAGGGGAGGATAGCCCGCGAGACCGCAAAGGAAATTCAGCGGCTTTCTCGCAAAACGAACTGCACCGGAATACGAGTTCACATGTATCTGTTGAAACCTTCGCCTGTCACGGCATGCCATTACCCCAATGGCTTCATCCCCATCCATTGCAAGGGCAAAGTCAGACAGGAACAGACCCTGCAGCTCTCTTCCTTCACCTGTAATATCCTCCTCCCGATATACCGGAAAGAACGGCTTGTCTTTACCATATCTATGCAAACACCTCACAACCAGTTCTGCCCCTGCTTCCACCCCATTGATGACTTGAATTCTGCTTCCTCTAAACGCAGGTCGCCTGTGATGTACAACGGGGAAAACCAGAGAAATATACCCGCCAATATCTCGGTAAACTGGAAGATCTCCCCTTCCGGAAGTCAGCATGCCGACTGCGTGACGGTTCGATTCAAGTATTGTGCTTAGGTAAAAAGGAACATTGAACTCATCGTTATGGATGGCTTTGAAGTACCTGTATCCCCTGGCCAGAACTGTGCTACTGCGATGTGTGCTTTTCACCCTGAGACGACTAAGATAACCTGCTCTGCACGGTTTTCCGTGAAGAAACACCTCTCTCTCTGAAATTACCCCCATACCCACTATCCTGCCGGCATCTTCACAGACCGCGACATGTGTTTTCCCTCTCTCAACATCAATGGCCTGAAACAGTGAAGGCTCATAACGCATACTAAGGGAAATTGAACCAGGCATGGCATTCTCTCTAAGCATTTCCTTCAGGGCAGAATCGTCTGCCGGTTCGCCTTTACGAAAGACCACATGTTCAGTCATCTCTTCTCTCCCCGACAGCTTCCTTCCTCACACCAAGGGGAATTCCTCTTTTCTGTGAAATCTCCCTCAGCAAAAGAAAATTCAGGCTGAAAAATGAAGCTGTTCTCTTTACATTGGAACAGTTTGCCCTGCCGTCAAACCCCCGTTTGATGATGGACAGCGGGTGGAAGAACTTCTTTCGAGCGGTATCACAAAGCTGCATCAGTTCCTCTGGAGACATTTCTTCGGGAAAAAACGGCGGAAACCCGAATCTGTAGCTCCGGTTAAGCCACCATTTGCTGTACACAAGACGATCCTGTTCTTCCAGTTCTCTGTAAAGAGGGGTTCCAGGAAAAGGAACAATGTGGTTGAAAGCAGCAAGAAAGAGCTTTTCCCTGAGTGCAAATTCAACTGTTTCTTCGAAGAGGGATTCATTGTCTTCCGGATAGCCGAATATGAATGTTCCGTAAATCACCATACCGTGCCTGCGCAGAGTACTCAGAACACTGCTGTAGCCATCTACTCGATTGATCGACTTCCTCATGCGGTCAAGGTTGTTTTTGTTCAGTGACTCAAAACCGATCAGAAGACCAATGCACCCGCTTTCCGACATCAACTGTACAAGGGACTCATTGGAAAGAGCGTGTATACTTGCCTGACCGACCCACTTGATCCCCAGCGGTTTCAGCGCTTTAAACAGCTCTGCGGCATCTGTTGTGTCTCCCAGCATGTTGTCGTCAACGAAGAACACATACTCCTCATTGAGACTCTTCAGCTCTTCAACGATCTCGTTCACAGGCCGACGGCGATAACGCTGACTGTGAAAGGCGGTAACAGAACAGAAACTGCACTGGAAAGGGCAGCCTCTTCCGGTTTCCACAAGGGCAAGAGAGAAGTAGTTCTTACCCTCGAATATGCTTCTGTCCAGTTTGATTCCACTGAGCGTGCCCATTTCTCTGCTGAAATACTTCTTCTGCAGACAACCGTTTTCCGTGTCACTCAGAATCTGTTCCCAGACACCTTCTGCCTCGCCGACGCAAACTGCATCTGCATATTCAAGAACCTCATCCGGGCAAAATGTAGCGTGATAGCCGCCTGCTACAACAGGAACCCCGCGACGGCGGAATTCCTGTGCTATCTGGTACCCCCTGAGAGCAGTGAAGGACTCTATTGAAATAGCAACCAGATCTGAGGGTGTATCAAAATCAATTTCCTCAAGACGATCGTCAAAAAGGGAAACTTCCCACCTTGGTGGTGTAAGACCTGCAAGAACTGCCATGGACAAAGGCTGCATCTGCCAGGAACGAATGTATCTGTCTTCTTTAAAACGGCCAATTGCAGGGTAAATTAGTGTCAGGCGGCTCATTCCAGCTCCTGCACCGTTGAACAGTAGTTTTCGTAATTCCGACTGTTGAACAGTCGGGAAACAAAACGGCGATAGGTAAGATTACCTGCAAGATTAAGAACAGAGGAGAGACCGGGGGAAGAACAGCGGCGCATGATCCGCCTGTAACTGAAGGTATCACGGTAAGCGTGTTTGAACCCGGAAAACAATTCCTCAGGGCTCAGCAGAGCCGGGCGATAGACCACATGCATGGTGTCATAGTCATTCCAGTTAAGGCTGAGGATTCGATTCTCTTTCAGAAGTCGTATAAAAAGGGGAGTTCCCGGGTAAGGTGTGTATATGGAGTATCTGGGAATATCAATTCCAATATCTGTAACAAACTCCACTGTTCTGTGGAATACAGAGGTGTCGTCACTGTCCATTCCAAAAACAAAACAGCCCTGAACCGAAATACCATGCCTGTGAAGCCTGTCAACGATGCTTTTGTATTCGTCAACCCGGTTAAAGCCCTTGCTTATCATCTGCAGGCCCTGCTGATTAACCGATTCAAACCCTGTAAGAACATAAATGCATCCACTTCGAGCCATCAAAGAGACCATTTCCTCATCTCTAAGACTGTCAAGAGTGGCCAGCCCCCCCCATCTCTTCCCCAGGGGCTTCAGCGCGGTGAATAGTTCACGGGCATACTCAGCGTTATCTAAAAGGTTAACATCGTTGAAAACAAATGTTTTTCTTCTGATGGATCTGACATCGGCAATTACATCTAAAACCGGTTTCCTGCTAAAACCTGCCCATACAGCAGAAACTGTGCAGAAATCACATCTTCTGCTGCAGCCTCTGGTGGCCTGTACGCTGTTGGAAACTATGTATCTCTTCTGCCTCAGAAGATCTCGCCTTGGAACAACAGACACACCGGCAAATCCATCTGATTCATCGCACTCAGAATAGTGGTCTTTAAGCTGCCCTGCCTGGAAATCGCGAACCAGCTCGGGCCAGGAGCGTTCAGCCATGCCTGTAACAATAGCGTCAGCGTGTTCTGCTGCCTCCCCGGGCATAATAGTTACATGTATTCCGCCGAGCACCACAGGAATACCGCGATTCCTGAAATGGGAAGATAACCTGTATGCCCCGACGGCGGTTCCGGTAAGAACGCTTATACCCACGAGATCCGCCGGATAGTCCAGCGGAACAGGTTCAACACTCTCATCAATCAGTTTCCACTCAATGTTTTCATCATCAGGGATCAGAGCGGCAAGGGTAACAAGTGTAAGAGGAGCTTCGCGAAGGGAGCAGATGTAGCTTCCAAGGCGGAACTTGTGCATTCGCGCGTCTGGCATGATCAGAAGAACTTTCAAATACCAACCTCACAAAAACGGCAGTATCTGTTAACAGATTCTGAGAGCTACCCTGTTTCGAATCTACCGAACAGCTCTGCAGCAGCACGAAGCTGTTCGTCAATTTCTTCAAGTGAAAGATTGTTATCGAGCATGGACTGTATGGCCATTGGAATAAAGGCATCCCCGACAAGAATGGCTTCTGCTGGCTCCATGTCTTCCGGATACCGGGAGTGAACAGCCAGAGCAGACTGCAGCAGAAGCTCCGCTTCATTTGAAAAGTCGGAGTTTTTCAGAGCAATTTCAAGAACCTCTTTCCATCTCTCCGGAAGACCTGCTGTTTCTGTACGAATTCTGTTAAGTGCCTTGACTTTCATCGTGTTTCCCCTACACTGGAGAATCTCATCAGACGATACAGCTGTTCTTTGAGTGTATCCATGGAATAGGGACCGTTGAGGTTACCGTCGAAGGCGATGCGTAATCTTCCGGTTTCCTCGCTTACAACAATCACCACAGCATCGGTTCTTTCGGCCAGACCTTTCGCCGCCCTGTGCCTTGTTCCAAGTGCCATGGTGTCGCGGCCTGGAAAGGCAAGGGGAAGAATCGCTCTGGCAGCTACAATTCTGTCTGCTTTGATAACAATGGCTCCATCGTGGTATGGCCCGGGAGGTGTAAGAAAAGCTTCCAGGAATTTTGCAGTAACTGGGAGGTCATCAAGATCAAAGGCATCTTTGCAGTCGGAACTGATGTCTTCCGTTCGGGTTAAAACCATCAGCCCGCCGTACCCTCTTTCCTTGAGATAGTTGCATGTTTCAACAACTGCTTCCACCGATTTAAGCTTGTCTTCCTGTACATGACGATTCCTGAAGTCAAAAATTTCCATTCTGCTGAGATAGCGACCAAATCTGGTAAGAATACCGCGCACTTCATGGCTGAAAATTACTATCAGGGCAAATATTACAACAGAGGCAAGTTTTCCTGTAATCAAACCTATGGAGTAAAATCCTACGGCATTCAGAAGAACACTGGCCCCCCACACAAGAACAACTGCTACAATTATCCGCATTACCGGCTGGCCCCAGATGGCACGCAGAAGCAACCATACAAGGTATGTAACCAGAGCAATATCCAGTATCTGAATCAGCCAGAATGAAGAGAATATTGAATGGCCAAGGAGGTTCACAGGCCCCTCCTAACAGCTTCCGCCGCCTTGACAGCAGCCACTGTGCCCGGCACATCATGCACCCTTACCACATCTGCCCCTTCGGCAAGAATCGTTACAACATGGGTAACGGAATCCCGGAGATCAGGTTTCTGTATTCCCGCGATGGGCCCCAGAAAACTCTTGCGCGAATGCCCCAGAAGAACCCTGCAGCCCGTAGCTGTGCCTATCCACTGCAGAGAACGGATAAGTTCCAGATTGTCTTCCAACCTTTTTCCAAAACCAATACCTGGATCTACCAGTATAAGCTCTTTCGGCATACCAAGTTTCACCAGAGCCTGAACCCTTGATACAAGATAGTTCGTTATTTCACCTGTAGCATCATTGTAAAAAGGTTTTTCCTGCATGGTTTCAGGAGCGCCCTTCATGTGCATAGCAACAACCGGCACTTTAAGTGAAACTGCAAGCTCCGGCATCCCGGGAGTTTCCAGCCCGTTCACCGAGTTTATCATACCGGCACCGGCTTTTACAGCGGCACTGGCCACTTCAGGGAAAGTCGTGTCTATACTGATTGGAACAGATGAAACTTCACGAATTGTCCGTATTACCGGTACAACCCGTAGCTTCTGCTGTTCAGAAGAAACAGGTCTCGCTCCAGGTCTTGTAGACTCTCCCCCTATATCGATAATATCCGCACCGGCTTCCTGCATTTCCAGAGCCCGATCTGCCGCCGCCCGGGGAGTGGAATAACTTCCCCCGTCGCTGAAAGAGTCAGGGGTAACATTAAGAATACCCATTACAATAGGTGTTCCGGAATAATTCAACACTGTGGTATTTACCTTGAGTGTTTCAGGCAGCACCGCCCCGTCAACACACTTTCTTATGTGGTCAGCCAGGGTGCTCAGGCCAAACGGCTGGCCCTCCAGCGACAGGCAGCCACGATAAATATTTGCAGGTGTACCGTAAACAACAGCGTTTGATCTCTCTGTGCGACAGGTAAGAACTTCCCTGTGAACCAGAGCATCCGCACCGCCGGAAAGCATACACTGCTTAAGGATAGACGCAGCAGGCGCAGGCAGGTCATCAACAAGAACTGCGGTAATTCTGTCTCTTCTGGAAACCCTTGGAAGGCAGCCCGGGTCAGCTTCCACCAAAGCTGCCAGCCTTCCCCAGGGAAGACCCTGTCCAGAACAGAGCAGCCTTGCGGAACTCACCTTCCTCTGGTACTCCTTCCAATAAGAGCAAGAGCTTCGCCTCTGGTTTCAGGACGCTTCAGATGACCGCGCATGGCACTGGTAACTATGCGGCTGTCTCTTTTCTTCACTCCGCGCATGGCAAGACACATGTGTTCCGCTTCCATAACAACCATAACACCCTTGGCCTGCAGCTCTTTCATGAGCGTGTTGGCAATCTCGGTGGTCAGCCTTTCCTGAATAGTAGGCCTTGCTGCGAGATTCTCTACCAGTTCAACAATGGCACTAAGACCTGCTATTCTGTCGTCTGCCGGAAGGTACACAACATCACATCTGCCAAGGAATGGAAGAAGATGGTGCTCGCACAGAGATGAAAAGCTTATGTCTTTCACAATAATCATTTCGTTCTGATCGTCTTCACTCATTACTGCAATCGGGCGCCGTGATGAAGGATCAAGCCCCCGACAAAGCTCGGCCATTGACAGAGCAACCCTACGGGGAGTTCTCTTTATTCCGGAACGCTCAGGATTCTCCCCGATTCCCTCCAGAATCAGCCTCACTCCCTGTTCCACTTTCTGCAGATCCATCATTCTTCACCTCCTCGTCACTGGTCTTCGCCACCGGTTCTTCGTTGTCATGGTCAGGGGAATCAAGCCCCGGGAATTCCATGCCAGGGCGTAGTTCTGCAAGCATCTCTCTGATCTCGGTGCTGGAAACTGTTTCATTCTCAAGCAGATCGTCAGAGAGCCTCTCTACTATATCGCGATTCTCTTCAAGAATTTTCATCGCATTGTTGAAAGCTTCGCCGATAATGCGTCTTATCTCGTCATCTATCACGCGGGCTGTGTATTCACTGTAACTCTTTGTTCTGGCAAAATCGCGCCCCAGAAACACCGGGCCGTGATCCTCTGAAAAGGAAACCGGACCTATCTCGGGGCTCATTCCCCAGTTGCACACCATCTTACGCGCAAGATCGGTAGCCCTGTCAAGATCGTTACCGGCACCTGTGCTGAGCGTATTCAGAAACATTTTCTCGGCACCACGCCCTCCAAGAAGGCGGGCAAGAACGCTTTCGCAGTATTCAAGCGAGTAGTTGTGCCTTTCCGCTTTCGGAAGAAAACTGGTAACACCAAGAGCCTGCCCCCTGGGGACAATAGTTACCTTATGGAAGGGGTCGGACTGCGGACTGAACACATTAACAATCGCGTGCCCGCTTTCGTGTACAGCGGTCAGTTTCTTCTCTTCTTCGGTCATCACCATGCTTCTTCTTTCAATACCCATGATGATCCTATCAACTGCATTCTCAAAGTCACGCATCTCTATTGAGTCGGCATCCCGCCTGGCAGCGTGAAGAGCAGCTTCATTGGCAAGGGATTCAAGGTCGGCTCCGCTAAAACCGGGGGTTCTTCTTGCAATTACAGACAGTTCGACCTCTTTGTGAAGAGGCATTTTTGTGGTATGAACCTTCAAAATTGCTTCACGCCCTTTAACATCGGGCATTCCAACTGTAATTCTTCTGTCGAATCGACCTGGACGAAGCAGTGCAGCATCAAGAACATCAGGGCGGTTTGTGGCCGCTATAACTATAACTCCCTGGTTGTCTGCAAATCCGTCCATTTCAACAAGAAGAGCGTTAAGAGTCTGTTCCCTTTCGTCGTGCCCTCCGCCCAGACCTGTACCTCTCTGGCGCCCCACGGCATCGATCTCATCTATAAAGATAATGCTGGGAGATTTTGCCTTGGCCTGAACAAATAGATCACGAACACGGCTGGCTCCCACTCCAACAAACATCTCAACAAAATCTGATCCGCTCATGGAAAAGAAGGGTACTTTCGCCTCTCCGGCAACAGCCCTTGCGAGCAGGGTTTTCCCTGTTCCCGGAGGTCCTATAAGAAGAACACCCTTGGGTATTTTTCCGCCTAATTTCTGAAACTTAGCTGGCTCCTTCAGGAACTCGATTACCTCTTCAAGCTCCTGCTTTGCCTCATCACAACCTGCCACATCCTCAAATGTGTTCTTGGGTCGGTCGCCGGTAACCAGCCTTGCTTTGCTTTTGCCAAAGCTGAACGCCTGCCCGCCACCGGACATTCTTCTCATTATGAATATCCACAGAATTATGAAAAGCAAAATGGGACCTATGTTGATAAGAATAGCCATGAGACCGTTGGGGCCGCGACCTGAAACATCAACGCCATTCTGCGTGAGCAGATCGATAACACCGGCATCTTCAAACGGGATAAAACTGGAATACTTCAGGTAATCCTGTGTGGTTTCCCCGTCGCTTACAGGTTGAGGTGAGCGGAATTCCCCATCTACATCACCGCCAGTGGAGAGAACAGCATTCTTTATCTTACCGTCTTGGGCGTAATCAAGCAGCTCTGAATACGTGATAGAAGCCCTGTCTGAACCTGAGCCGAGAAAAATCACCAGCACATAGGCAAGAAGCCCAAGCATAACCCACATTGTAACTGTGCGGAAACTGCATCCCCCAAGCCCAGGGGGAGGAGTTGGCATGGGATTCTTCTTCTTGTCGGGAGGCATCTTTTTTTCACTCACTGTGCGTGTTCTCCGTTTCTTCCCTCAGCGCAACAATATCAGGCAGGTTTCTCCACAAGCCGCCTGGTCCGTCAAGCCCGTACCCCACAACAAACTTGTCGGGAATAGTAAAGAGGGTTCTATGCAAATCCACTTCCACCATTCTTCTGGACGGCTTATCAAGAAGAACAACACTGCGGATTGACTTAGGGTTTCTTGATTTCAGTAACTTTTGAATATACGCCAGCGTAAGGCCGGTGTCTACAATATCTTCCACAACAAGAACATTCCGGTCATGCAGAGGAAAGGAAGTATCGAGAGTAAGACGAACCTCCCCGGACGAAACTGTTTCCTCTCCGTAACTTGCTGCGCCCAGGAACTCCACGCGAACAGGCAGATCCATAGCCCTTACAAGATCAGCTGCAAACATGAACGCCCCGCGCAGAAGAGGAATCACCACTACTTCTTCCCCTGCATACAGTTCTGTAAGTTCTGCCCCCAGTTTGTTAACCTTCTCAATTATTTCTGATGCGCTAACCAGAATGTCGTATTCTATACCCATCAAAACCTCCCGGGACCTCTAATTTCAACACGAACCAGTTCACCCTCTGCAACAAGCCTTTTACCGCCGGGCAGAATATGCTCTCCCCTTCCGCCACGGCTGAGCCAGCTCAGTGTTTTCCGGAATTCCTGAAAACCGCTTCTCGGTTTTCCCGCCATCTGCCACAACACCAGAGCAGCTAAAACACCGGGCATTTCAAGAAGTTCCCCTGTTGCAATGCAGTTTTTACCGGTAAAAACTGCAATCTGATTTTGAAGATCTCTCCATCCGCTTAAAAGAGCTCCGGAACGGCATATTCCTGATACAGCCTCCGGGAATTTCTCTTCCAGTACAGGCATAACTTCAAGCCGCAACCTGTTCCTGTTTATTTCTGTATCTGTGTTGCTGGTATCTTCAACCCAGCTGTGTATATTTTCTGCAAGCCAGTCTCTGATTTCGGTGCTGTGCATGTCGAGCAATGGCCGCCTGACAGGCCCCACTCCACGGTAATCCATTCCACCGAGCCCCCGGAGACCAGCCCCTTCAAACAGACGAAGCAGAATGGTTTCTGCTCTGTCGCTGGCTGTGTGAGCAACTGCAACCAGCCCCGGTTGCTCCCGGTAGATACTTTGCCTCACTGTACTCCACCGACTCTCCATTGAACCGTTTTCCGCCTGTTCCGGATGTTCACACCGACAGGAAAATCCCAGTTTGCGTGAAAGTGTTTTTACGAAAGATTCATCGTTGTCTGCCTCTTTCCTAATACCGTGATTAATATGCAGAACATCAACACTCCAGTGCTTTGAGACGGCAAATCTGTGAAGAAGATACAGCATGGCAACAGAATCGGCTCCGCCGGATACAGCTGCTGTTATGCGACTGCCGGCAGGGAAAAGAGACTCCCTGGAAACAGTGTGCAGAAATACCTTTTCTAATATCCTCATAATTCTAATATAATCTCTTGTACTGACTGTCCGTGAAATTGGATCGGTAATACCACACCTGCCCGAAAGGGGTAAAAATGGCAGCCAGCAATGCGGCAGGCGGAAATAATTTCAGATTGCACAAATCTCTGGGATTTCCGGATCTGTTTTCCATCGCCACAGGGGCCATGATAAGCTCCGGGCTGTTCGTTCTTCCAGGTCTGGCTTACTACTACGCAGGCCCTTCTGCTGTGGCAGCTTATGCTATTGCCGCTGTTCTTATTCTTCCTGCTCTGTTCGCCAAGGCGGAACTGGCAACCGCCATGCCCAAAGCAGGGGGAGATTACTATTTTATCGACAGATCCCTTGGACACCTCGCGGGTACAATTGCAGGAATCGCTGCATGGGTAAGTTTAAGCATAAAAACTGCCTTTGCGTTCGTGGGAATAAAGGTCTTCCTTGAAGTTCTTGCTCCTGGAATCAACAGCATGGCGATAACCCTTGCAGCACTGATTGTATTTAGCTTTCTAAATCTCCGGGGCGCCTCTCACGCTGGCAGGGCACAGGTTTACATGGTAGCGGGACTTCTTGCAATACTGCTGGTGTTTTCCGTTCTTGGTAATCTGCACACCACTGTAGCAAGAATGCTTCCGTTCGCTCCCAATGGAATTCGTGGAATTGTTGAAGCCACAGCTCTGATATTTGTTGCTTTCGGCGGGCTTACAAAAGCGGCCAGCGTAGCTGAAGAAGCGGCAAATCCCCGCCGTGACATTCCCCTCAGCATGATAGCATCACTGGCAGTGGTAACTTTCCTGTACTTTACTTCGGTCACAGTGTGTGTGGGAACACTGGACGGAGGTGTTCTTGCCGTATCCAAAACTCCGCTTTCCGATGCGGCTGCAACTTTCGCAGGCAGAACCGGGTTCATAGTTCTGGCGATTGCGGCGATCTTCGCTTTTCTATCTACAGCCAATGCGGGAATTCTGGCTTCTGCCAGATTTCCCCTTGCAATGAGCAGAGACAGGCTTATTCCGGCTGTGATCGGCAAAATCAAGCCAGGAAGCGGTACACCGTGGTTCTCCATCGGTCTCACCAGCATCTTCATTGCATCAATGCTGTTTGTCAACTTTGTGAGACTGGTTAAAATGGCCAGCGCCATGCAGATTTTTTTGTTCATGCTAACCAATGTGGTTGTAATTGTAATGCGGGAAAGCCGTATTCACACCTACAGACCATCGTTTAAAAGCCCGCTGTACCCCTGGATGCAGATAGCGGGAACAGCATCAATGCTGGCTCTTCTGGTGATGATTGGTACAGATGCCCTGATCGCATCTTCCACTGTAATCTTCGGAGGATCGATCTGGTACTTCGTTTACTCACGGAAGCGCGTGCAAAGAGATTCAGCCCTTCTTCACCTGGCGGCAAGAATCTTTCCCGGAGAGCTTAAATTTAAAAACGAATCAATAACCAGAGAGCTGAAAAAAGTTCTTATGGAAAGAGACATAATTACAGAAGACCGTTTCGACCGGCTTGTTCTTGAATCGAAAATTATTGACATTGATGAATCTATGGAGCTGAAAGATTTTTTAAGAATTGTGGCGGAAACAATCGCGCCTTCTTTGGAAATGCAGCCTGTCGAACTGTACCATCTTCTGCTTAAGAGGGAAAAGTCATCACCTACAGCTCTGCGCCCCGGGCTGGCGATACCTCATATTGTTGTTCCGGGAAATGGAAAGTTCACTGTAGATCTTGCGAGATGCACCGCGGGGATCAATTTTGGAAACCCATCGGAACCAGTGTACACTGTATTTATCCTTGCCGGAACCATGGACCAGCGAAACTTCCACCTGAAAGCCCTCATGGCAATTGCCGAGATTACAACTGCCCCGGGGTTTGATGAAGCATGGAGAAAATGCCGCACAACTCAGGGGTTAAGAGATCTTGTTCTGCTGTCCAGAAGACGGAGAGAAGTTTAACAGGCTCTTAAAAAAAAGCGCCGGTATAAACCGGCGCCTGGTAGCGGCGGAGGGACTTGAACCCCCGACCAGCGGATTATGATTCCGCTGCTCTACCAACTGAGCTACACCGCCACGGCAGAGGTGCTGACCATACTGTAGAACACCTGTTTTGTCAAGATTTTACTGAGTCGTCAGAAGACCTGATCTTGCGAAGCATTATGGCATCACCTGTTCTGACCCTTTTAAGAACTCCACCGCCTATGAACAAACAAACTATCCAGGCAATCACGGAACCTCCCAGAATACCCAAAAGAACCACTGCTGGAACGGGAATATAGTGCTGAAACCAGAATACCAGAGCAAAAACCAGAACTGCGATTACGGGAACAAGTATTAGTTTTAATGCTCTTGAACTCATTTTCGCCCTCTTCTGAAACCAGCTCTCAAGCATCTGAAGTTTTTCTGTGTCGGAAAAATCAAAGGAGGTGGAGCTTGAAAAATCACTCACGTGTGTCCATCCTTTCGCTGATAGTTCTGTAAATATTATCCCGTTCTGCAGAATCAAGAGCACGACCGTTCTTCTGAACGCGAAGAAGAACAGACACAGCACCTGACCACCGCACAATACTGGCTGTGACTGTGTAATCTCTGACAACTGCGAGAAGACCTTCCATATCACGACACTCGCTTTTTCTGGCACAGCAGAACAGAGTTGCAACTGGTTTGTTCCTTCCTGGAACTTCCTCGTAAACAACCTTCTCTATCTTCTCATCGTCTGAGAGAAGTGAGTTAATTGTGTTGAAAAGCAGCCTTATGTGCCGGGAAAGCTCATCAGCAGGTACGGAAGCTCTCATGAAATCTTCCAGACTGTAGTAGAAATCGGTAACGACTGTGTAAGGAATATCAGACAGCTCTTTTCTTATTTCATCGAGCTGGTTGACATCGTTCAAACGCATGCCCTGATCAAAATCTCTGAAATCACCAAAACTGTCATGTATGGCATGTTTCACTATTGAATATGCATCTTCCAGTTGATCGAAGTGCTCGCGTTCCGCCACAAAATCAAACACATCAATCCAGACATCTTCTCTTCTGGACGGCGATTTGAAAGAGTTAACTCCTATACCCCTCTGAAGGCTCAGGTTCCTGACAAGCTTGAGTATCCGGTTGTCGTGATTCTGTGTGTCATCTGTTTTTTCAGCAGTGGTAACCAACAGAAGCTTGAGTTCCGCGTCGAATGTGGTAACGTTCTCCAGAGCTATGTATGCCTGGTTGATACCTGTTGACCGGCACTCTCTGATAAGCAGAGGAAGCAGTGCCCGCCCTATATGCTCTGTTCCACCATAGTGGTGAACCCTGTGAAGCCTTTCAATGCCTTTGGAAACAAGAAGTTTTTTAAGGTACTCCCTTATCAGCTTCAGTTCTTTGCGGGTTGCACTCATGCCGTTAGGCCCTGTCATTTCAACCCGTATAGATACTATTCCGTCGCTTGTTGTGTACTTCCTCTGATGGCTTACAGTAGCACCGGGCCACGCCACAGACAGAGCTGCTGTGAGGTCCTGGAAGGAGATATCGCGCTCGTAACCCACGATGTTTATTCCAGTGAGATGCTCGCCCTTTGCCCTGATATTTCTGATTCTGTAAAAGGGAGCCCCCCCCTTTGTTCTTACACTTTCCACAAGATCGTGGTTTGTTTTCACAATCCAGGCCAGATCGGTTTTCTTCCTGGCAAGCAGGTACTGATCAGACCTCGAACTGATAAAAAGAACGAGTTGACCTTTCTTGCCCAGTATTCCCCCGGGAATATCACCCTTGTAAATACGGTAAAGCTCTTCGAGTATTCCCTGATAGCACTCTACCCTGTCTGCCGACCTGTCAAGAAGAGAAATCACCCCGGCTCTTCCAACTGCAAGCCTTTGCAGCAATTCTTTCAGCTTGTGTGTGTCTTCTCTGAACTTGTTTCCACGCTCTTCTTCGGAATCCTTGATCACAATGCCGGTGATAATGGTTCCCCTTCTAATACCATTTTTCTCTACGGCAAAACCTTCAAGAAGGTCAAGATTCCACCCCTCGTGGTGCAGTTCTCCCACAACAACCGAGGCGAGACCGGCCCAGTCCACCGCGCTTACACCGAGCAGGGCAAGACCGTCACGAACATCAACGGTAATGGAAACATCTTTGTCGGAGTTGAACAACCTGGAGTAGATCTCTTGCCGGCGATTATTGGGAATAATCACAACCGGGCAGGCCTCACCAAAGTGATCAGAATGTTCTTTTTCGATGCGTTCTTCTTTATCCATTGCTCAATTATGAAACACAAACCCTGCATTGACCAGTATTGACAGATATTCAGATAGGTAGTATTTATCAGCGGCACCGGGGGCGAATAACTCAGTTGGCTAGAGTGCCTGCCTTACAAGCAGGACGTCGGGGGTTCAAGTCCCTCTTCGCCCACCAGAAAACCGGGGGATAATCTCTCCCGGTTTTTTTATCTTGCCATTCTGAAGCCGCTGTACCAGTCGATGTCTCCATAACCTATGGTTCTTTGAAATCCCAGCGTCATGGCTTCCTCTACCTGGGCCCAGCTGCCGCCTTTAACGTATACAAGGCTGTCTGAAGAACAATACACGATTTCAGCCACATTTCCCGCCATATCGGCAAGCCCGGCGTTTGACAGAGGATAGGAACCACAGGGAGCGGTATACAGAAAACCGTCGAGATCCCGCTGCTGCCAGTCATCCAGAGCCATGTAGTTTGCTGGCACACCTGGTGCCTCTGCGGCAGACAGATCTCCCCAGGGATACTGACAGGCTATGGAACCGGACAGGCCGATGGAAGCAGCGTACTCCCACTCATTTCTTGTTGGCAGTCTGGAGCCCAGAACCGATGCCGCAGCTTCAGCTGCTCCCGGGCTTACATTTACAACCGGGTAGTCCGGAAACTCGTAAAAATACCCGTCCATACCCGGGAAACCGGGGTCTGCCGGGTGGGAAAGCTCCGCCCTGTCTGCAAGATACCGAAACAACCTGTTGCTGACTTCATTCTTCTGCAGCTGAAAAGACTGAACCTCTACAGTCTCACCGGCAGAGTTAACAAATGTTCCGCCTGGAATTGTAACAAACACCGTGTCTTCCTGCTGTACAGGAACCGCATCTGGAATCAGTTCCGGCTGCCGCCCGCAGCCTGCAAGAACAAGAGCCACAAAAGGGGCTACCCTTCGGTATCCCTGCATTTACTGCTTTTCCTTCCTGTTTCCAGGCTTAAGAACAATCGCAGCCGGTATAACAACACAGTACCCCAGAATCAGCATTACGGGAGACAGTGAAATATGCCCTGCTCTGAGAAGAAACCACCCGGCGGTTATTACGATCAGACCGGCAGCAAACAGTATATAGTTTATACTACCGAAGGGTACCACATTCTGCTCCTCGTCTGAAGAAACAGGCCTTTTTTCTTTTGCCATTTCCTTCCTTTCCCAGTAAAAGTTAGTCTTCCAGTGTGCTAACCTAAAACATCTCCGGCGGAATTGGGAAGCCCGGTTACCCAGCCCCTTTGTACCGATTCGTTTATTGCCTTGCCAACCACATGAAACGAGCCAGTAACCACCATTGAATTGCTGCCGGCCATTTCCCGGCAAACAGCAACCGCATCAGCAATTTCCTCGTGGATTTCCACTTTGAAGCCCTGGCTGCGCATGTAACCACCGAGCTCAGCTGCTTCAAGTTTTCTTTCGCTTTCAGGAGTGGTAACAACCACTGTCCCAGTGATACCTTTCAGCAGTTCAACCATTCGCTGCCAGGGCTTGTCACACAGAAAACCCACAACAACCGGTACAGAGCTCCCCCATGGTTTTATGTAGCTCACAAGAGCTTCCATAGACTGGGGATTGTGTGCTACATCGAACAGAATGGGCGGGATACCCTTCCTGTGATCAAGCCTTCCAGGCCACCTGAGAGAAGTGCATACACGCTGATATGCTGCTTCAACATCACTTTCCGGTCTGCCAAATAACTTTACAGCAGCGGTGTATGCAAGGGCACTGTTCCGAAGCTGATGTTCACCGGGGAGAGGGCTGTTGTGCACCCGAGCGGGATAGACTCGCTTGAGGTCTTCCCGTTCAACTGCATTGTTTATTACTTCCTCCACGCCAAAGGTCTGCTCTGCAGCAATCAGCACCGTTCCAGGTAAAGCAATCGCTACCTTTTCCGCTGCGATCTTCTCTCTGGTGTTTCCCAGAATTCTGCTGTGCTCCACCCTTACGCCGGTAAACACAGTTCCGGCACCGCTGTACACTCTGGTTGCGTCAAGCCTTCCTCCCAGACCAGCTTCGGCTGCCACCCAGTTCACCCCTCTTTTCGCAAAATACCACGCAGCCATTGCAGTGGTTATTTCGAAAAATGTTGCAGAGTGTTTTCGTATGGTATGTCTGTGGTCAGTTACAAACTCTGCAACAGCACTTTCTGGAATCCATATATCATCAACGGTGATTCTTTCTCTGTAATCAAGAAGGTGCGGCGATGTCCCTCTGCCCCAGGAGATTCCAAGTTCTCCGGCGATTCCAGACAGAATTGCGGCAGTGCTGCCCTTTCCGTTGGTACCTACTATGTGAATCGTCTCAAAATTTCTTTCGGGATTGCCAAGGTCTTCCATAAGGGAAAGCATCCTGTCCAGACCGTACTTCATTCCCATGCGTCTTCTACTGAAAAGCCACTTTTCCGCCTCTCTGTAGTTCATTCCAGCAGCCCTTCAAGCAACTGAACAAGAGAACCTTCCTGTTTTGCCCTCACAGTTTCCTGTGCAGACAGAACCTCATCATGGCATACAGAGTCACCGCTGTCTGTGGCATTTGTAATCAACGCCATAGCAAGAACTTTGCACCCCATGGATCTAAGTGCCAAAGCCTCCTGCACAGTAGACATTGAAACCGCTGATGCTCCGCATTTCCTGATAAGTTCAACCTCTGCCGCAGTTTCGTACGCCGGGCCGGAAACGCATGCAAATACCCCGCTGTGAGCCCCGGTCATCTGCCGCTTTGCCACAGCCTGCAGCGAACCTGAATACACACCACCTGCAACAGAATGCGCTGGCAGATCAGGTATGCATCCGGAAAAATTGATATGGTCTGTAAATACCATTGCGTCACCAACTCTGTATGAAGTATCCACAGCTCCTGCAGAACTGGTAAGAACCCAGGTTCCAACACCCAGAGCAGCAAGAGCAGACGGAAGAAGCACAATCTCGCGGCCGGAATAACCCTGATACAGGTGCCTTCTTCCCATAACAAACACGATATCTCCGTTTTCACTGGTCTGAAGGGTATGAGAATGGCCCTCCACTGCTTCACCGGCCATTCCGGGGATATCAGAGAACGGGATAGACTGACCGCTGCCAAAAGGTTGTGTTACCCAGCCCAGACCGGAACCAAGAATAACACCTATTTTGGGAATTGTTCTAAGACGGTCGTACAAAAAAAGCGAAGTGTTCAGCAAATGCCCGAAAGGTTTAACGTTTTTTTCCAGCAAAACTCCGTGTGAATTTTCTCCGTAGAAATCCTGCAGTGTTCCATTTTCATAGAATCTGAGCCCCCTGTAAAGCTCTCTGGCAGCTGAGTTTCCCTGTCTGACTTCAAGTATAACTTTACAAGCGCCCATGTGCCTGCCCCAGTAAACTGCGTGACTGCAAAGACTTGAGGCAATTCCCCTGCGTCTGTAATCGGGGTGAACACACAAACTGATGATGTGAAGTGTATTCGGCTTGGAAAATGTTGCCGATATGTACCCGACTGCCTCACCGCCTGCAAAAGCTGCGAGGGTGCAGAGCAGAAGATCAGTCTGAACCAGAGCCCTGATCTCCTCTATATGCCAGGGGCTGGGAAAACACAGCTTTTCCAGTTTGAACAGTGATTCAACATCACCGACAGCAGGGCGGTAGTACTCAACGGCACTCATCAGGGAACAATCCTCTGGTTAAACTCCCGAAGATACAGAGGTTCGATGGTACTGTCGAAACCGTATTTGTCTGCCAGGGAAGATGCACACACAGCAACAAATGAAGATCCGGGGGTATCCAGAAGAGGATTTGCCCACACAAGCCCCTCGCAGGAAACTTCACTTCTTCCGGAACCTACCGCAGCAAATACCCTGTCGGAGACAATTCTTTCAAGGGCTTCTGCCGAGTACAGAGACTGTGGAATAATTTCGTCTGAAAGAGGGTTCGGAGAGCTGAAAGCACCAGCGAATACCTCTGCTTTCCTTGCCCTGATACACGCGAACACAGAACCTCCTGCAAGGGATGCTGCGAGAACCCGGAGAGTAGACACCCCCTTCACAGGAACCTCCCAGCCAGCAGAAAGGCCAAGTACAGTGGAAAGACCGATTCGAAGACCAGTGTACGAGCCTGGGCCCAGCGAAACACCAATACCGGATAAATCTCTGCCGTCAATTCCGGACTGCTTCAGAATCCTTTCTATCGCAGGAAGAATCTTTTCCGAGTGCAAACCGGTAACCGGAAGAACAAACTCCGACAACAGCTTTCCGTTGTCAAGCAATGCCACCCCGCCTGTGGAGGAGGTGGTATCAATACCCAGCCAGATTCCACTCAACCTGTACTCTCCTGCTGTTCGGTGTAACTCCATTGGAAATTGAAACTGTACATCCTCTTCTTTCCCTGTAATCTTCCATACGCTCAGGCCACTCGATAAGAACCACTGCTTCAGAATCAAGTATTTCTTCAAACCCGAGCATCTGCATTTCTTCCCTGCGCCCCTCCAGCCGGTAGAGATCAATATGATGAACAACCAGGCCGGATTTCCTGATACTATACACAGAATCCATGATGAATGTGGGGCTTGGTATGGCTCCTTCCACCCCCAGAAAACGAATAAATGCTCTGGCAAATGTAGACTTCCCGGCGCCCAAAGGGCCAGAGAGGAAATACCTGTCTCCCGGCTTAACAGATGCCGCAAGCTCCCTGGCAAGCTCCTCCAGACCCGGGACATCAAGCTCTTTTATTATCATCTGTACTTCTTGGGCCGCAGCACTTCACAAGGCACAAGCATTTCCTCAAGGGAAACACCTCCATGTTGAAAAGAGCCTTTAAACTTGTATATATCCTCTTTTTTCAGCCCGTTCTGCATCAGCAGGTAGTCTTCTCTGGCAAACAGGTAAGACTTTCTTGGGTTGTCATCAGGAAGGCCCCATCGGGCAGGATCGTTAACAATAACAGCATGCTTGGGATCTGCTGAAAGAGAATGACCAAACCTGTACCTCACGCTGTGAGACATTCCACGGGCCCCCTGTACAGTGGTTATTCTGTTCGCCTGTGTTGATCCGTGGTCACTTGTTACAACAATGGTTGCACCTCTTGCACTGAGTGTTTTTATCATATCAAAGAGAAACGAGTGTTCAAACCAGCCCTCGGCAAGCCTTCTAAAAGCAGGCACATCTGGAGCAATATCTCTTATCAGATCAAGCTCCGACCTGCCGTGGGTAAGGTGATCAATGAAGTTTACAACTACAGCCATAAAACCGTCTTTCAGAAAATACGAGAGACCACGCTTCAAATTCTCGCCCTCCTGACGGGTAGACACTTTTGTGTAGACGGTGTCTTTGCCTGTACGCCAGCCGAACCTGCCAAGGGCGTTATCCAGAAGCAGTTGTTCAAAAGAGTTAAGCCCGGGAACACCGTATTCTTCTATCCACCGGGTTCTGTAAAATCTCCAGATATCTCTTGGAACAAGGCCACTGAAAATAGAATTCCGGCTGTATGGGGTAGCAGAAGGAAGACCGGCCATCATAAAACCCGGCTCGCGGTGGTACCAGTGTTCTATAGACTTTGCCATAAGTAGCCACTGATCGTACCTCATACAGTCAACAACAAGGAAAACCACTTCTCCTGTTCCCTTGAGAAGCTCTGGCACTACTTTTCTTTCCAGAACATTGTGTGCCATAAGAGGTGCGGTGGATGGTGAAGCTATCCAGCGGGGGTAGTTCTCTTCTATAAACCTGGAAAAACTCAGTTGAACCTGGTCAAGCCCCCCCCCTTGTATGCCGTGCAGTTTCTGATCAAGTATACCACCCAGGCTGATATCCTTCTCCATCCAGGAGTGGTACAGATGAGTCCAGTCAGACAATTTGCTGCTTCGACTGCTGCGCATTTTTTCCGTCTCGGAAATAACTTCAACTGCTGCTTTCTTCACCTTGAGCATTCCGGACTCAAGCAGTCTTTTCAATACCAGGAGAATCTGGCTGGGGTTAACAGGTTTGGTAAGAAAATCGGCAATGGTTCCTGCAAGAGCCTTGTCCATCAGCTCCTCTTCTTCACTCTGAGTAACCATCACAACAGGCAGATCTTTGTAGCTTTTACGTATTTCATAGACAGTTTCAAGACCATCCATACCAACCATCATCTGATCCATAAGAACAAGATCAACCCGCACGCTTTTCAGTATCTCAAGAGCTTCCCGCCCGGAACTGGCAGGTATAACCTCATAGTTCCTTTTTCTTAAAAAACGAATATGTGCCTGAAGATGGTCAATCTCATCATCAACCCAGAGTATCGTTATCAATCCTTACCTCTTCCCTTAAGTGGAAAAAGAATACTGAAAACAGTCCCCACTCCGGGGGTGCTTGAGAGAAGTCTTATTGACCCGTTGTGGTATTCTTCCACTATTCTTTTGGCCAGAGAAAGACCAAGCCCCCAACCACCTCTTCTGGTTGTAAAACCTGCCTGAAACACTCTGCCCTGATCCCCAAACGCTATACCCTTCCCATTGTCGGAAACTCTGATTTCTATCTCTTCTGATAGAGAATCACTTGTTTCGCAGCTTACGGTAACCCTGCCACCTCCGGGCAAACCGGCGCAGGACGCAACAGCATTCTTTATTAGATTCTCTATAACCCACCCGATCAATACCGAGTTCCCGTTTATAATATGCTCGTCCGCGCTCTGTTTCAGCTCAAGAACAATTCCTCCACCTAAAAGCCCCTTTCTGGCATTGAAGTAATCCACAATATTCGAAACAGTTGTTTCCACACTCATAGGCTTCAGGTTCGGTTTTCTTCCCATCTGACCATACCTCATAGCTATGCTGTTCAGTCTGTTTACATCTGCATCCATGTGAATCAATGCATCTTTGAGATCAGAGTTGCGGGAAAGCTCAGAATCATCTTTTAGCAATTCTATCCAGCCCATAATAGAAGACAAAGGCGTGCTTATCTGATGAGCAGTTTCCCTTGCAAAACCCACCCACGACAGATCCCTGTCTCTGGATATCTCTGCACGCAGAAAAAGAAAAACAACGGCAGCAATCAGCAGAAGAAGTGCCAGCTCAAGAAACGGTATCAATTTCATCTCGGTGCTAAGGGGTGACGAACCGTAAAACAGGTGTCCGATGGTGTCACCCCTTGCGATCACAGGAATAGGTTCATTCTGTTCCGCCAGAATTTCCATATTCTTCCTGAACTCTATTATCATGTCCGAAGAAAAAACATCTACAACCTGGCCGTTGACAATCTGGGGGTTGTTGTTTGCATCGGCGAATATTGTTGGAAATTCCAGCCGATTAACAAGATCCCCAAAAAGCCTTCTGGTAAAATCAATAACCTCCACCCTCTCCTGTGGAAGAAGCCTTGCAGTGTGAATAAACAGAGTTGTATCACCGCATACAGGACAGTACATAAACTCACTTTCCACGCCAGGCTCAAATGTTTTCCCAGGGTGCCCACACTGGTTGCATGACATAATACCAAGTTCATCTCCAGCGATGCTGAGAGGGTACTGAACCCCAGCCCAGAGCCACGCGATAGTTTCGCAATCTTTTCTGTTAGATTCATTCAATTTATTCACCAGATCATGGGTGTACCACAAAAATGTCCATATTGCCATGCTTGCAAACAAAATAAACACAATTCTTCTTCTAAACGTGTTACGCATTCTGCACTTCCAGTACCGGAAAGGTAAATCCAGCATTTCCCTGCGTGGCCTGGCAGCTTTCAGGAGGACTGCTGAAACCAAATCTGTGCATGTCAATCCCTGTTCTGAACGACAGGTTGATCCTCTTCCTTATTCTGCTGAGGCGCAGGGCGGCGTGGTCACCCAGCAAATATTCTTCGGCAGAAGCCGGAGCTGCAACACAAGAGCAGGAATCATGAAGAAGCCGTTCCATCTGCGCCGCTCCAAAGCCCTCGGGGCAATCAGCCGCAAGAACAAGTTCGCCTCCATCTTCAACAGCCTGCTCCCACAAGAAAACAGCCTTCATCGCCTGATACAGACTTACTTCAAGGGTACCGCCTGGGTGAACTTCAAGTGAAGTATATCTTTCCTTCACCGGGACACCGCAGTGTAACCTGGCGGCTTCGCAGGCCTGGTAAAATGAGGTGTCAAAGGCTCCGCAAAATACTTTGTCTGCGCCTGATACTCTGTTGACCATTATTATTTCTGTTCTTGCTGCAAGAAGAGCCACACCCTCCATCATATCTTCATTCACGGGATTTCCCCGGAGCCTGCCGGGCAGTGCATCGGGCCGACATGCCAGAAAGTGATTCTGTACTACTGTTTTCCGTGAAGATACACCAGGCAGAAATGACTTACGACCGCCTGTAAAACCCGCGAAATAGTGAGGCTCAACTGTGGCAAGGGCCACAACCGAACCTTCCAGCACCCACGGGTGTATTTCCACTTCCGTTCCCCGGGTTGTTGTACCCAGAGAAACATGAGTTCCGTCATCACACATGTTGTTTACCGCAGGTGCCTTCCCGGCAAAAGACTCTCCAAGAATATACAGCTCTTCCTGTGGTGTCACAGGTCTGTGGGTTCCTGTTGCAAACACAAACCTCGCCCTGCCTGCAAGCAAAGGCTTCAACTTATCAAGATATCCCGCCGAAGAGGGTCTGGTTCCATCGTTAACAACCACGGTAACTGTTCCTTTGATCTCCGCTATTTTCTGCCGGATTTCCAATATGGACATCACACCCCTCAATGGATAGACTACCTGTACAATACCAACTGTAAAATATACGCACCGCAGGGAGGTTCAACATGATATCAAGAAAGAAATTCCCGTTCTTCACCCTGTTTCTGATAGTTCTGATGGTTTCAACGGCAGGAATTGCCTTTGCCAGGGCCGGAGGCGGGCAGAGTTACGGGGGAAGCAGTTCGGGTGGATCCGGCGGCGGTAACGGGATGGGTATTATTATCTATTTCCTCCTCAGGCTGTGCATAGAGCAACCTGTAATAGGTATTCCCCTTGTGATAGTACTCATCATAGTAGCGATCATAATCAACAATAAATATCAGGCAATACAATATGGCGCTATTCAGCAGGCTGGAAACCGAACCCTAAACCGGTCGCAAAACTTTGTGGCGGTGCAAAAAGCTCTTGGAAAATTAAAAGAGAGGGATCCGCAATTTACCACAGCATCGTTTATGAAGAAAGCGGAAACAGCTTTCTTTGAGATACAACAGGCATGGTCAGACCAGGATCTCTCAAAGGTTAGACGGTTCATCAGTGATGGTGTGAACGAAAGATTCTCTCTGCAGATTGATATGCAGAAGAAGCAGGGTATCCGGAATAAAATGGAAAATGTGCAGGTTTTAAATACCAAGATTACCTCCATTGAAAGCGATTCACACTTTGATTCAATACATCTCAGGATAACAGCTAAAGCAAAAGACACCGATGTTGATCTTGAAACAGGGAAAAATATCAGAGACAACTACTCCGGCACTTTTGTTGAGTACTGGAGTTTCCTGCGAAAACCTGGCGTGCAAACTCTTGCAGGAAAAGGGCTGGTTGAGGGTGTATGCCCCAACTGCGGAGCACATCTTGAACTGTCTGATTCCGGCAAATGCCAGTACTGTGATGCTGTTGTCACCAGTGGAGAATACGACTGGGTGCTGAGCGAGATAACACAGTCAATAGAGTGGAGCACTGCAACCAGTCCTTCTGCAATTCCAGGGTACACGGCTATGGTGGAAGCCGATCCGGCTTTCAACCTTCAAACCATAGAAGACACTACTTCAGTGATATTCTGGAGATACATCAAGAGCTACTTTGAATCCAGTGCCGACCCGGTAAGAAAAATGGCTACAGCAGACTATTCCGATTCCCTTGAAAGCAGTCTGGAAAGCACCCGGGACGGAAACTCACATCTGTTCTTTGCTGATGCAGCTGTAGGCGCTGTTGAAGTGCAGAGCATAGTTCAGGGAACCGAGTTCGACCGGGTGCAGGTACTTGTAAAGTGGTCGGCTACCAACAGCTGGATTGATCACAGCGGTAAAGCAAAAAGCCGTGGACCCAAGACCATAAGACCTCAGATTTTTACTCTGATAAGAAAGCACGGCGTTACCACTCTGGCTGCCACACAACTTAACAGTGCCCACTGCCCGGGTTGCGGAGCTCCGTACAGCGGAGGCAACACAGGGTCATGCGAGTACTGTGGCAGATCGCTTAACGATGGCAGCGGTGCATGGGTACTTGAATCCATTGGTGCATTCACCTCTGCCAGAGTAAATTCTACATCTGTATCTCCTGTAACGAGAACATCAAATGTTTCCGCTGATTTACTTCTTCTGGCCATGGCCAGCACCATGTATGCTGATGGAGAGCTGGATGCGAAGGAAATGGATATGCTCACTTCCTTTGCAGGCCAGCGAGGTATATCGCAAGACAGCCTGTCTGCAATCATCAACACTGTTAAACAACCTGATGCGCAGCTTCCAAGACCTGCCAACTCATCGGAGGCTATGGAAGTGCTGAAGGCGATGGTTCGGATGTCACTTGCTGACGGCAAGATTGATAACACAGAGAAGGCTCTTCTAGTGAAATACGCAATCAGCGCGGGGCTATCAAAATACGAGGTTTCATCGACAATAGCCAAACAGAGAAGATCTCTGTACAAACAAGCAAAAAGAGCAGCAAAGTGGGGCTGATCTTTGACTCGGAACACTACAAAGAGGTCGTAGAGAATGGTATACTGAAAGCACACAGCAGAATCTGGATCGCAACAGCCAATGTAAAAGATCTGCATGTTGCAGTGGGAAGGCATAAAAGCCTTCCCCTGCTTTCTCACTTCGAAAAGCTTCAGCGAAAAGGCGTGAACATACGAATTCTGCATGGAGCAGAACCGTCTGCCCCTTTCTTGAACACCCTGTCTGAGCTCTTCGAGCTCCACAAAGGCGACGGGTTTGAAATGCAGCTGTGCCCACGAATCCACGCCAAAATTGTGATCGCAGACAACCGTTTTGCGTACACAGGCAGTGCCAATCTCACAGGAGCTGGGCTTGGTATGAAGTCTGACCGTAGGCGTAATTTTGAGTGTGGAGTTGCAACACAGAACCCTGATGAAATCAGCAAACTGGAACAGTACTTCGACAGCATCTGGATGGGGCAGTTCTGTGAAGCCTGCGGCAGAAGGAACATCTGCCCCCGACCTGTGGTTTGAACTCTTACCGGGGAGACTTCATCTTCCAGTTCGAGGCTTTCAGATACCTTCCAAGAATTACAGCAGAAGCCACTACAAGAGGAATAGACACAGCCAGCCTTACAAGCGTAAACTTCACACCCATGAACGATGCTTCAAAAATCATCATGGGTATTCTGCTGACAGCAGCGAACCCGATGTAAGCCAGCACCACCTGAATTCTTGCGCCTTTTTCGTACAGGGCGTAGGCCACAGGAAACGCTACATAAAGTCCGCCAACCGTGGTTCCGGCAAGCATAAGTACCCACAGAAAACCCAGAAATGATGATTCTTCACCAAGGTGCTTCTCTACCCTCTCCCGGCTCACCCAGACCTGGAACAATCCTATAAGAATGAAAGCTCCTGGTAGTATCTTCAGCATGGACAGGGTGAAGGAAAGAAAGTTGCTGCCTATGTCTTTCCCCGGCTGAAATCCTACCAGCAGTGAAATCACAATAAACACACTGTAAACGGCGAAGAGAACGGTGGAAAAACCCGCTTTCACAACACCACCTCAGCAAAAACCAGCCCGGTGACAACTGCCACTATAGCTGCGATCAACAAGCCTGTTCCGTTTCTTACAAGAGCAACTTTTATTCCAAAATACTGTTTTTCCACTGGAAGAGTAACCACTCCCACCATCATCAAAGTAGTTGTGAATGCTGAAAGAACCATGTACGGCACACCCTGTTCCAGAAGAATTCCGCACAGCGGGAACACTATAAACCCAGGCATAAGAGCCAGTGATCCGGCCAGCATGGCAATTCCCATTCCCCTGGAGATATCTTCCTCTCCCAGATATTCCCTTATCAGCTCATGGGGAAGAAGGTATAGAGATATGGAGACCAGAACAAGCATCAGCACAAACGCCGGCAGAATACCTGTGAATCTTTTCCAGGCTATCTTCAAGGCTTTCAGGGTTTTCTTCCTGTCCGAGAAAAAAGAAAACAGCATGAGAATCAGTACAACACCGTAAAATATCATTTGCCCGCCTCAGGTTCGGGTACACAGCCTTTTATACAGAAAAACGAACTTCCTCCCCAGCTTCTTCGCATTTCCCCTGATTCTATACTGTCTTTCAACGCCTGTTCGTACTCTTCGCTGACTCTGTCAGCCATTTTCATGAATCTGTAGTACGATGAGAGCGAACCACCGCCAGCCAGATAGAATTCTTTGAACTCTTTCCTGCCCTTTCTGCGATCTGCCTTTCCCGAATCCTCTTTTTCTTTCAGGTTCCGTTCTGCCAGCATAAGCTGATACCTCTGAGAAAGAGTTTCATAGGGGGGTTGTATGAAGTTACAGCTATCATTGCACCGGGAATCAATTCTAACAAGACCAAGATTGTGCATCATCCACGGTATTTTCGTTGCTATGGAGTAATCACCGTAACCAAGTTTTTTTCTTCCCCTTGCCCAGGTCAACAGAACCCGGTGGTGCTGTACAGCATAATCATCACTGCAGGATATACCGTCTGCGTGAAAAGTTCTTAGAGATGCGGAAATATTGTCCGGCTCATTGCACATAATCAAGCCACCCGGTTTCGTGACTCTCACCATTTCGGCCAGAGCCTTCTCCGGGTACTCAAGGTGCATCAACAGTGTCTGGCACATTGTCCAGTCCGAGAAATTATCCGGGTAGGGCAACCGGCAGGCATCGCCTTCCTGAAAAGAGGCAATACCTCCATGAGCCCAGTCTTCACTGAGTTTCGAGGCTTCTTCAAGAAGCTTTGAAGACTGATCAAGACCAAAGTATCTACCACTCTGTCCAAAGTACTTCCAGTATGTCCAGCCCAGGTAACCAAGACCGCAACCAACATCAACAACCGTCATGCCTGGCCTGAGACCCAGCCACTTCGAATACATCTCTATGGTGTCTTCTCGCCACAGATGCTTTCTCTGTTCAACGATAATCTTCCTCAAGCGGCTATCCGACCAGTCTTTGCTGCTCTGCATAACACCTCCCCAAAACAGTTCCCTCTGATTTATAATACCTGAAGTCCTGATATGCACTTGACCGCAGTGAACATTTGGACTATTTACACTCGTGTGATCAACAACCAATGTTAGTGAGGAAGGGGAAATATGAGATATCTTTCAGTAACACTTGTACTGCTGCTTGCATCGCTTGCGTCAGCAGACTGGAGTGACAACTTCGACTCCTACACCGCAGGCAGCGGCATCAACGGCCAGGGCAACTGGTTCTGCTGGAACGGTAGTACCTCAGCCGAAGCATATGTTTCAACAACTCAAGCAAGAAGTGGCGCGAATTCACTTGACATTACGCCAACTTCAGATGTAGTTCAGCAGGTCGGTGTTACGTCCGGAACACCTGTGGTTTCAGCATGGAACTACATCCCGACTGGCTCAACCGGTAAGCAGTACTTCATCCTTCTTACGGTTTACGGAGGGGCTTCAGGGAACGATTGGGCACTTAACATGCGATTTGATGCAGACTCCAGTCTTGTGAATACTGTTGAAGGCTCCGCCTCAACAGCAATAGTTTACGACCAGTGGGTAGAAGTTAAAGTTGAAATAGATCTCGCTGGTGACTCCCAGAAGATTTATTACAATGGTACCCTTCTTGATACTGTCCAGTGGAGCCCAACAAGCCAGGTCTATCAGTTAGACGCAATAGATGTCTTCAGTGACGGCGGAAGCTCTATTTACTGGGATGACTTCAACCTTGTTGGCGAGTTGGCTCTTGCTCCCTGCACATGGGCATCAATTAAAACTTCTCTGTAGCACTGCGCGGGTTTTAGAGGAGCCGGGAAACCGGCTCCTTTTTTTACACCCAGGTAAAACACCAGTCTCTGCAATCACATCAACAGGGGTTGACAATATTGTACCACTGTACTATTACAGCAGTACGGTTGTAACAAGGAGGCGCAAATGCTCAGAATCAATCCCGGATCCGCGGTGCCTGTGTACGAACAGCTGAAAAGGCAGATAAAGCTTTGTATTGTTTCAGGGAAGTACCCGCAGAACCACAGAATGCCTTCAATCCGGCAGCTAGCGGCACAGCTCACAATCAACCCAAACACCATAGCAAAAGTATACCGACAGCTTGAAACTGAAGGCTTCCTTCACTCAAAGACCGGTTCAGGTTTTTTTGTTCTGTTCAAAAAAGAACACCTGGGGCTTGCAAGAAAGAAGCTGCTGGCTGAAATCACAGATGAATTCGTCACCATGGTGATTGAACTGGGGTTTTCTCCTGAAGAAC
>CAZRXU010000011.1:0-27873 GCA_964604135.1 uncultured bacterium
TTTCTGTCTCGCAGGTAAGCCAGAAGACGCTTCCAGTCATGGAAGCACAGAGTGAAGAAACCGCCGACAGCGCCTGAGGTGGCAAGCCCGACAGGGCATCCTGGCTGGCCGCAGAAAGGGCACACGGAAAACGCGGCATAAAGACCGGTAAAACCCAGCCACAGCCCGATGAACCTGAACAGGCTGCCGAAAGGAGACAGCTTCAGTTCCGGTTTGTTTTCTTTTTCCATGTTGCCTCTGCAGTCAAATTAAGAGTTCCGCTACAGGCAATATAAATTCTGTGTCAACACTGCAGTTCATTGACGCAGTATGCACAGAACTATCAGGTAAGAGTTTTCTTCATTCGCTGAAACTCGTTGTCTTTGAGTTTGTCTAGTTTCCAGCCGTTCTTCTCGTAGAACCGAACAGCTCGGGAGTTCTTACGGTGAACAGTGAGATAGATTGCTTTGCAGTCGTTGTCTGCAGCCATTCGATTGATCCTGTCTGCAACAAGACCGGACGCCTCTGTTCCCCTTACCTCTGGAACCAGGTAGCAGAAATCAAGCCACGCATTTTCCGGATGCTTTTTCATGGGGAAAGCTGATACATAGCCAACCTGACGGTTGTTTAAAAGAAGCATTGAACAGAATTCTCGGTCCCGCGACTGTACAGTTCTCATAGCCTTGAAGTACTCTTCCCGTTCAAAAGAAACATCAACCTCGATTCCAACTAACTGCTTGGTTTCCACAAGCCAGCCCAGAACCCGTTCAAGATCTCTGCTCTCTTCGAACGGTTCAAACCTGTAGGTGTTCACTGTTGATCAGAGCTCCTTTACCGCACTAACAAGGTTTTGTGCAGGGTCGCCTTCAACCGGTTCGAACTCCTCACCTGTTATCATCTCAAACAGGGTTATGTACCTTGAAGAAAGTTCTGTTACAAGGTCGGCCGGGGCCTGGGGAAGGGTTTCGTCTTTGTATGGGTCGCAGTTGTCGCGGAACCAAAGGCGCAGGAACTCTTTGTCGATGTTTTGGGGCTCAAGACCCTTTGAAAGCCGTTCCTCAAAGCTTTCTGCAAGCCAGTAACGGGAACTGTCCGGCGTGTGTATTTCATCGATAAGAACGATGTTGCCGTTCTCATCCTTTCCCATCTCGTACTTTGTATCAACCAGTATAAGGCCTCTTTTAGCAGCAGTTTCAACACCGAACGCAAAAAGCTGTTTTGCTATCATCGATGCCTTGTCCCAGTCATTCTGTGACATCAGTCCTGAGGAAATAATTTCTTCAGGTGTGATCGACTGATCGTGTACATCGCTTTTTGTTGTAGGAGTTATCAGGGCTACAGGGAACTTCTGATTTTTCACCATTCCGTCGGGAAGCACATTTCCGCAGATGTTTCTGTCTCCTCTGTTGTAAAGGGTCCAGGCGCTTGTGCTGCTGCTTCCTGTAAGGTACCCCCTCATAACAAACTCAACAGGGAACACTTCCATCTTTTTACCCAGCGTGGCATTGGGGTGGGGAATGCTGATTACATGGTTTGGAACTATGTGTTCCGTCTGACGGAACCACCACGCACTTACTCTGTTCAAAACCTGCCCCTTGAAGGGAACTGATGCAAGAACACGGTCGAACGCGCTCTGTCTGTCGGTTGTTACAAGCAGAAGCCTGTTGCCAAGATCGTAGATATCCCGAACTTTGCCTCTTTTACAGCTGCCTATTCCAAGGTCTGCGGTTTCTGTAAGGCAGTTGTTCAGGTTTTGTTTGATTACGGCTTCCTTGTTCTTCATTTTTCCTCCTGCAGCGGTTTTGATTATCTACTACGCTAAAATACGGAATTCACCACTGCGTTGACCAACATTTGTATATTTCCACCCCAATACTGAAAACAATAAGGAGAACCTATGACCACACCGGCAGATAGAAATCTTACATGGCACGACCACACAACTGGAAGAGAAGACATTGAAGAACTCAACAACCACAAAGGTGCTACTATCTGGCTTACCGGCCTCAGTGGTTCCGGGAAGTCAACGGTTGCCAACTATGTGTCAAGAATGCTTCATGCAAGAGGTATACGTACGGTAATCCTTGACGGGGATAATATTCGGCAGGGCTTGAACAGTGATCTTGGGTTTTCTCCTGAAGACAGAACTGAAAACATCCGCAGAATTGGTGAGGTTTCCAGGCTGTTTACCAGTTTTGGGATAATTAACCTTGTTGCCTTTATCAGCCCCTACACTGCAGACCGGAACAGGGCTAGAGAAATACAGAACAAAGGGGATTTTGTGGAAGTGTTTGTTGACGCTCCCCTGGCTGTGGCTGAAGAAAGAGATCCCAAAGGTCTTTACAAGAAAGCCAGAGCAGGAATCATTCCTTCCTTTACTGGAATCAGTGCTCCGTATGAAGCACCGGAGAGCCCTGAAGTTCACCTGCATACAGACCTGCAAACCCCTGAAGAATCCGCCGCTGAAGTAATCAGAGCTCTTGAAAAAATGGGCATTGTACCGGGAGAGTAAACTTGTTTTTTAACAGAAGATCGGTACCACCTGATCTGGCGGATCGCTCGCTTTTTGCAATGTCTCTTACCGCCGACGAAAAGGGTGCATTCAAACTTCATCTGATAAGCCAGATACTGGGTGCTGTTGCTGTGGGTGTGATGATGAATCACGACTACATAGCAACCAACGGCCTTGGTGCAAGTGTTGTTCAAATTACCCTTCTGGCTATGATATGGCCTGTTAGCAACCTGTTCAGCGTGGTAGTAAGCCACTTTGTAGACAGCAGCAACAAACATTCAACGGCTATTTTTGCGGGAGCAGTTTTAAGGTTGCCTATTGCCCTGATGTTCTTTTCCGGCAGTGTGAATTTCATGTTGATTCTGCTGTTTCTGTACTTCAGCAGCAACAGCCTGGTAATACCGGGGCAGAACGCTGTAATGCGCAGCAGGTACAAGAAGGGTCACAGGGGGCTGCTGTTCGGGTGGACAATGACAGCCCTCAACCTGTTTGCCCTTCCTGCTGCAATGGTTGTTGGTGCGCTGCTCGATGCAGACTTCTTGTACTACAGGTGGCTGTTTGTTGTTGAAGGTGTTATGGGCAGTGCACAAGCTGTTGTAATGGGCTTTATGGCCAGAGGAATGAAAGACCCTGTGGCAGTTGCAGAGTCAAACCTTGGCGATTTCTTCAGAAGTATTGGTCAGGTTCTGAAAGGCGACAGGGAATTCCTCAAGTTTGAGGCATTTTTCATGATCTACGGTTTTGGTTTCATGACTGTTCAGCCGGCGATCCCTTTTTATTCACAGGAAGTTCTGGGTTTGTCTTACGAACAGTATGCCCTGGCAAAAGGTGTTATCGGGCAGCTTGGCCTTCTGCTTCTGGCTCCGTTTCTGGGGGCAAAGATGGACAAGCTTCACCCATTTAAGTTTACTGGGGTTGTGTGTTTCATTCTTGCTGGGTTTCCCCTCCTGCTTGTGGGAAGCAGCCTGTTCCCTTCGGTTGGCATACCGCTTTACTACGCTGCGTGGGCGGCATTCGCAATCGGTATTGCCGGCGTCGTTCTTTCATGGAACATGTCCAGTATGTTTTTCGCGCCTGAAGGAAGAACTGCTACCTATCAGGGGCTTCATGTTACAGCAACTGCTATGAGGGGTTTCTTTGCTCCAGTGCTTGGCAGTGTTGTTATGAAGTATCTGGGTTTTACTGCAAATTTCCTGTTGTCTTTCCTTTTCTTCACAACCGCCAGTTTTCTGTTTCTTCTGCACTACAGAAAACGGCCTGAAGAGTCATATCCTTAAAGAGAAGAAGACAGCCGCTGAAGTGGCCGCCTTCTAGATGAAACAACTGTTTGTCTAGAAATTCAGCCCTACTGTAACACCAACCCACATATCGCTGAAGTCAACAAAGTGCAGCCTTACGCTGGCATCAATGTCTGCTACAAATGGAACAGCAGGCACAATTCCGGCACCTATGTAGCCGCTGAACTGATTACTGGTGCTGTCACCTGCGGCAAAATCTTCTTTCTGCATATCCATTTCAAGGCCGCCTGCGGCGTACATGGGGCCCATGTAGCTTCTGATACCTGCGGTTACAGGAATGATGTATCCGGAATAACCGGCAATCTCAACATCGTGTTTAAGGGAAAGGTAGCCCACAGAACCTTCGGCAGCAATCATCGGAAGATGAATTACAACCTGACCGCCGAAGTACAGATTACCGGAATATACATCACCGGCATCGCCTGTCGGTGACCAGTACCCAACCTGAGGACCGTACTCGACGATACCTGCAAAAGAAGCAGCTGCAAGAACTGTAACAACAATAAGAGCTTTCATTGTGTACCCTTTCGTGTTTTTGCTGTGGAAAGAAAAAGGGTGACCATACGGCCACCCTTTATTGTTTCATCCGTGCTAGAAGTTCAGCCCGATTCCAAGACCGATCCACATATCGTCAAAGTCAACAAAGTGCGCTCTGACACTTACATCAACATCCGCCACATTGGGAAGAGGTGTGATAAGACCGCCACCGATGTATCCGCCGAATTTACTGTCGGAATTCTCCTGGACAACGCCAAGAATCTCAACCTCTGTTTTTACCATATCGAGTTCGACACCGCCAGCCGCGTACAGCATACCGGAGTAACCGCGAAGACCAAGGGTGATGGGAATTATTCTACCTGAGAAAGTTGCAATTTCAGGGTCGGTTTTGAGAGAAGTGTAGCCTATGGAGCCTTCAACGGCAAAAGTAGGCATGTGCGACAGGAACTGTCCGCCGAAGTAGAAGTTACCAGCATAAGCATCCCCGGCATCGCCTGTGGGAATCCAGTAGCCAATCTGAGGGCCGAATTCTGTTGAGCCTGCAAAGGCGAAAGCAGTAACCACTGCCAGAACGATAAGTGTTTTCATCGTAATCCTTCCTGTGTTGTAGTGTAACTTCACCCGCAATATGCAAAGACAGAGGAAAAATGACCAGTCTGGGCAATTGAGATCAGCTTCAATGAATGCACTCCAACCGCTGCAGCTTTGTTTCAGGGGTTGTTTTTCTTGAAAATGTATTTAGGTTTCGCCTGCTCTCCTTATTAGTGATTGATGTGTGCTTATACAGTTTCCTGTGTTGCAGGGTGATGCCCGAAATAAGCCCAATGAGGAATGAAGCGCTACGGAGAGGAGTGTTTATTGTGTGGTATCTGCACTTGATGATTGTGTGTCTGTTGCTTCAGGTAACAAATACATGTTACCAGTCACAGTATTACTATAAAAATAAAAATCGATTTGACTGTTCCGAACAGCAATTCAACGAAACAGATTCATCCGGAGTTTTCACCGGTACAGTAACTGAGTGGAACCAACAGTCATGGGAAAGAGCTTTGGAAGGATACAGTCTGCAGGCATACCTTTCAGTTTCCGACGAAAGTGGAACCATCGTACGCTTCATGATACTAACACCGGCCTGCCTGCACATGACAAAGAATGTACAGGTGAACAGGCTGGTTCCCGGAACCTGGGTCAGAGTTGTGTACCGAATGGAGGAAGCAACAGAGAACGGTGTTGTTAACAGCAGAGCTTACTATGCCGGAAGTCTTGAGTATCTGTATGGCATCAGTCAGTAACTGATTATCTTGTACCTGTTCAGTATTTAGACTCTTCTGAAGTGAAAATGAAGAGGCCAGCCGGATAAGAGAGAACTTCATTTGCTTCTCATAGTACATGCCAATGCAGGATTATGGACACTTATAGCGCTTCCTGCTTTCCATACAAGACTTGGAGAAGACTTCTATGCCGCAATCTGGGGAGTGTTTCTGTTCCTCCGGGGGGGCTTCTGGCATTATTACTTCCTGCGGAATTGGGGAGAGTATACAATTAACTTCTGAATGACTTTGACAGTGGTGTGTACTATTCTTGACTGCAAGTACTGAGATATGTATTCTATAACGGTATGATAAGATGCCTTATAAAGTGTATTTAAAGACCTGCAGGGAGGAATAGTATGGTGCTTGCTCCGTTAGCAAATAATATATGGGTTACTCTTACATTACTTCTTCCTGGTTTTTTTACTTTCGGTATATGGCGATTATTGTTGGTTCTAGAACCAAGTTCCAGGTTGGATACTGTTGCACTTAGTCAAATTGACAGTTCCGCCATTGTTTGTACAAGCGTGATTATTGCCATTGCCCTGTTTCAGCAAATTGCAGGATTACTGATTGAATCTATTGGATGTTTAGTAACGGAGCATACATCGAAGCATAAACGTACCCGGAGAAGGTTGCTTTTCTGTGGTCGTGCCAGTTTAAGGGATTCAGGAGCAAAGCATGATGCCGTTGCAAGAGTTGTGGCAAAGTTTTACCAGACACTCAATATCAGTATGGGTCTTCTGTTGCTATTAGCGTATTTTATTTACTATGACAGGCTTGAATTCAGTCATTGGATACCGATCAGCATGGTGGTAGCATTTGTGCTTTCTGTTGTAGCTGTTTTTTACAGAATGAAATGTGCATACGGAGCTTTGAACTCATTATAAAAAAATCAGTAAAAAACTGTTTCTGCATGCGATGTGTGGACTGTTTTCATACGGGAATCTTTGGAAAAATCATTATGCAGTACTGATTCAGAGCTATACGTGCCTTAAACAGGTCTGTAGTTCCGGGTTGTTGAAGCTGCCTTTGAACAGGAAGAAGTCTATCCCTGCAGCGCGTGCCGCAGGCTGGTCGGAGGTTGTGCTGTCTCCAATGAACAGTGTTTCTTCAGGTTTTGCTTCCAGAGTTTTCATGGCCATGTGAAGAATCTCCGGGTCTGGTTTCGCAATGCCTGTGTCGTAGCTGAAAAAGCAGTGGGGGAAGAAGCGGACTATTCCAGCTTTCTTCATTCTGGGAAGCTGCACATCGCTGTGTCCGTTCGAGACCACAGCTAGTTTCACCTGTTTGTGAAGTTTCTCCAGTATCTGCAGTGCGCCTGTGATAAGTATGCCGTGTTGTGAGAGTTTGTTGAAGTAGTTGTTAAGAAACTCTTCCGGGTTTTTCTGAACACCGGCTTTGATAAATGCGGTTTTCATTTCAGGAGAGGCTGGCAAGGGAACTCCCCGGGATTCATAGCTTTGAACCTCCGGGGAGTTTACAAGTTTGAAATACTCTGCTCTGTTGCCTGTTGCTTTTTTCTGTGCCACACTGTAGTCAAGCAGGGTACCGTCCAGGTCAAACAGAACTGCCTTGTACTTCATCAGCTGTTGAAAATATCCACAACTTCATCGTCGGCAATTTCTGGTATGGTTACCTTCATAAGGGGCTCCATTTTCATGGCCTGCTTGACAGCCCAGATCGCACCCTGGTTCCTCGCCCAGTTTCTTCTGGCAAGACCATTGCCTACATCCCAGGAGAGCATGGATTTTGCCCTTCGCTCAGCAGCAGGTGAACCATCGAGGAGCATACCGAAGCCGCCGTTGATCACCTCGCCCCAGCCTACACCGCCTCCATTGTGAATACTTACCCAGGTTGCTCCCCGGAAAGAATCGCCTATGACGTTCTGTATGGCCATGTCTGCTGTGAACATAGAGCCGTCACGGATGTTTGCCGTTTCCCTGTAGGGGCTGTCTGTGCCTGAAACATCGTGGTGATCTCTTCCAAGAACCACAGGTGCTGAAATGACTCCATCAGATACTGCTCTGTTGAAAGCCAGAGCCAGCTTGATTCGTCCGGCCCAGTCGGTGTAGAGAATTCTGGCCTGAGAACCTACCACCATTCTGTTTTCTTCTGCGTGTCTGATCCACAGAAGGTTGTCGAGAAGCTGCTGTTTGTTTTCAGGAGAGGCTTCATTGGCCATTTCTTCAAGAATAAAGGCAGCAATTCTATCTGTTTTTCTAAGGTCTTCCTGGCTGCCTGAAGTGCATACCCAGCGGAACGGGCCGAAGCCGTAGTCGAAGTAGATGGGGCCCATGATGTCTTCCACATAGGAGTTGTATTTGAAGGTACCGTCTTCGTTGAGTATACCCTCTGCTCCTGCTCTGGAAGCCTCAAGCAGGAATGCGTTTCCGTAGTCCCAGAAATGCATACCCCCGGAGCAGAGTTTGTTGATTGCTTTAACCTGTCTTCTAAGAGATTTCTGTACCGCTTCCTTGAAGGCTGATGGGTCTTCCACCATCATTTTGTTGCTCTCTTCAAGCGTAAGACCTGCCGGGTAGTATCCGCCCATCCAGGGGTTGTGAAGGCTTGTCTGATCGCTGCCCAGATCGATGTGTATGTTTTCCTTGGCCAGTTTTTCCCAGAGGTCTACCACATTGCCCAGGTAACCAAGAGACAGTGGTTCCTGCTCCTGTTCTGCTCTTTTTATTCTGGCAACTACCTTGTCGAGGTCTTCTTCAACTTCCTGAAGCCAGCCCTGTTCATGTCGCATCTGTATCGCTTTTGGATTTACTTCCGCGATAACACAGATCGCTCCGGCGATTACAGCAGCCTTCGCCTGAGCTCCGCTCATCCCGCCCAGTCCGCTTGTCACATAGATCCTGCCAGTAAGGTCTTTTTCGCCTGTATCAAGATACTTTCTTCCTGCATTGAGAAGCGTGATAGTGGTACCGTGAACAATACCCTGGGGGCCGATGTACATAAAGCTGCCTGCTGTCATCTGCCCGTATGATGTAACACCCAGTGCAGCCATTCTGGTGTAGTCGTCTTGGGAACTGTAGTTGGGAATAACCATACCGTTTGTTACAACAAGCCGAGGTGCATCAGGATGTGACGGGAACAGACCCAGAGGGTGACCTGAATACAGAACCAGGGTCTGATGTTCAGTCATTTCCGAGAGGTATTTCATGGTTAGCAGATACTGTGCCCAGTTCTGAAAGACAGTACCGTTACCACCGTATGTTATAAGCTCTTCCGGGTGCTGTGCCACAGCGCTGTCCAGGTTGTTCTGGATCATCAGCATTATTGCAGCAGCCTGAGGTGTTTCCGCCGGATACTCGCCAATGGCCCGTGCACGCATCTCGTAGGTTGGCCTGAACCGGTACATGTAGATGCGGCCCATTGTGTTCAACTCTTCTGCAAACTCAGGTGCAAGAGTTTTGTGCCATTGCTTAGGAAAGTATCTTAGAGCATTCTTAAGTGCCAGTTTCTTTTGTTCAGATGAAAGAATATCAGGTCGTGCCGGAGCCCGGTTTACACCAGGTGTCGATGGTGGCATTGAAGGTATCTCGGCGGGAATTCCCTGCCTTATCTTTTCCATAAAACTCTTCATCAGTACCTCCGTGGCTGAAAAGTCAGTATTTGTACATGCAAAGATACAAAATAAATTCACTGTTGTCCGGTGCTATTTTCAGATACAGTCTGTGCTTGCCCGCTGCTTCTTCATATATATAGATGTGGTTTTTTTGTATTAATTACGGTGGTGGAGGTTAGAAGAATTGAAGTACCTAGTGCTGTTGCTTATCGGTTCCAGTATTGTGTTCGGAAACGAGATCTATTCGCTTATGAATTTTCAGCCGGCTGATGATACACAAGCTGAGTTGTTCAGAAGATTAGGTTTCGATGTGGTTCAGGTTTACAATGACGGCTCTGTTGATTTCGTAACGAATTCCACAGACCGCAGGATACTTCTGGAGAACGGTCTGTTCGCCACGACAAGAATTGATGATATGGAGGGTTTTTACAGATCCAGAAATGGTTCAAGCCGTTCAATGGGCGGTTTCTACACCTGGGATGAGATTAGTGCCTGGATTGATTCTCTTGTGGCAGCCAATCCCTCTATTACAAGTGTTCAGTCTATTGGAAACACCTACGAGGGCAGGCCGCAGAGAGTTGTAAAGCTCTCTGTGAACAACGCGTTTAATGCCGATGACCCTGGAATGGCCAACGCATGGTACGACGGACTCATACATGCCCGTGAAGGCAGTGCCATGAGGAATATTCGCTACTGGATGATGTGGCTGTGTTCCAACTACCAGAGGAACGGGTATGACGGATACCAGGCAACCTGGGTTCTGGAGAACCGGGAGATCTGGTGTCTTCCTGTGAACAATGTAGACGGCTGGGTATACAACCAGACCAATAGTCCAGGCGGTGGTGGAATGCACCGCAAGAACAGAAACACATCTGCAGGGGGAGACGGTGTTGACCTCAACAGAAACTGGTCTGTAGGCTGGGGAGGAGCAGGTTCCAGCGGTGATCCCGGTGATAGTAGATACAGGGGTACAGGGCCTCTCTCAGAGCCGGAATCATCGAACATTGATGCTTTCTGGCAAACCCATATTCCGGCACAGATGCATTCAACTCACTGCTACAGCAACGCCCTTATCCATCCATGGGGCTGGAAAGACGAACCTACCACCCATGCTGCCGCATATGAAACACAGGGCGCTATGATGGTTAACTGGGCTACAGGTGAGAAACACTACAGATCATGGCTGTTCGGCGCTTCTGCCGGAAACACCCGTGACCATGCATACGGCCTGTACGGTGCAATGAGCTGGAACCACGAAACAGGGGCCAGCTTCGCAGGTTTCTGGCCCTCTGCAGCTGAACTGGTAAGGCTTTCACGAAGAAATCTTAGGAGTTATCTGGTAACAGCCTGCCTTGCAGGTTGCCCCTACGACCCCCACGAGCCAGGTGTACCGGTTGTTGATGCCATCGGTTCTGTGAGTGTACCGTTTACAATCAACTGGAATGACGCTGCACACGCTGATTACTACGCACTTCAAAGGCTGGCCGGTTACCAGCTTATTCTTGACGATCACGGTGACAGCGGTCCTTTTGACAGGGTTAGCTGGATTATGACAACCAGCCAGCATCACAGCGGTACACAGTGTTATGTTTCCAACGGAACAGGTCAGATGACCTGGCAGCAATCTGTTACCATTCCCGCAGACGGCGGAGGCAGAATAAGCTTCTGGTCCGAGATGAACATTACTCCGCAAAGCTCTCAGGGAGCATTTTCCTACAGTCCGGATGGTGGAACCAACTGGTACTACCTGCAGACCTTCGGTCGTAATGACATGACATGGCGATTCAACATACACGAGCTCGACGAATTTCAGGGGAAAACACTGATGTTCCGCTGGGAGAGTCATGGAAGCAGCTCATCGTGCAGGCTGTATGTGGACGATATCAAAATTGAAGTATGGAACAACAACGAGATACACGCAGACAATATTACAGGGTCACAGTACACTGTAACTGCGCTGAACAACGGAGACTACTATTTCAGAGTATGGGCTGTAGACAATGATTTCGGACCCGGCTGGGCTTCCGAGGCAGTTTCTGCTCACGTAAGTACTGTTGGTACTGCTGATTACTCCCAGGAACCTGTTCCTGTGGCATCTTCACTGGGTCTTGTAACGCCCAATCCGGTTTACGGCAGTGCTGTTATTCCTGTAACTGTTGCTCCGCAGGATATTGCCACAGCTAAACTCACGGTATTTGATGTGTATGGCAGGCAGGTGGCTGACCTAACATCTCTTGTAACGGATTCAGGTTACAGGAACATCGTGTGGAACACGGAAAACATACCTGCCGGTGTTCACTTTGTAAGGCTTGAAACAGCTTCAGGTGTTTCGGTACGCCGCATTGTTTCGGCGGTAAGATAGATTTATTGTTGTGGAGGCGGCTGTATTGCAGCCGTCTCTGCAGACACCGGGGAGGTTGCCGGTAAATGAAACTTCAATGCAGACAGTGTGGAGCTCTTCTTGCCGTTACTTCTCCTGATGCGTACATAAGCTGCCCGTACTGTGGCGCGCGGTCTGTTGTAAGCGGTTATGACGGGGCAAGTTTCCTGCACAGACCTTCTCTGGGCAGAGAGGATGCACTCCGACTGTTCGAGCCCGGTGCTGTTGCCACAGCTTCTCTTTTCTGGTTTCCCTACGATGCGGAATCTCTTTCCAGAGTTTTTACACAGCCTTACGCAGAGATGGAAGACTATTCACCTCCTTCAGCTGACCGCAGACTGTGGAATGAGTCTGAAATACAGGGAAAGGTTGTGCCTGTTGACCCCCAGCTTCTGGGAGACGGTGGGGTTGTGTACCACCCTTTCTGGGTGGTTATCAGCACAGCCACCGCCCAGGGAACCATGGTTGATGCAGTGAGTGGTGTGAAGCTCGGGGAGGTTGCTGAGTCTTCTGCTGGCAGCGTTTTTGATCCTTACAGGGAAGCTTTTTCCGCTTTTCTTATCGGTACAGGCCCTGCTCTGCTGGTTTTCTTTGCCCTGAAAGGTGTTTCTGTTTTCTGGGCCGCTGTTTTCGGAATGGCTTCTGCAATATTTGCACCTGACCTGTGGAAAAAACTGACTGGGGGCAGAACTCGTGAGTGACCTTCTAACCCTGTCATGCCCATCCTGTGCCGGGCTTCTGGAGATCAGTGAGGGGAGCACCAATACCGTGTGTCCCAACTGCGGAACTCCGCTGCTTCTGGAGGGAGTTGTAAACAGGTACATCATCGATTCCAGCGTTGATTCAACCGACGCTGTGCGTGTTGTGCGGCGTAAGCTGGAGGAGGTTTCCGCAGGTGTTTTTGCCGGATGCAGGGTAAGAAAACCGTTCCTGGCCTATGTTCCGTTCTGGATACTGTCGTGCAGGGTTGACGGTTATGTGTTTGGTCTGAAGCCGGTGTTCAAGGAAAAAAAAGTAAGAACAGCTGCGGAAAACAACGACGGCAACAGCCAGAATTACTTTGTAAGAACTGTCAAGCAGCGAAAAGGTGTTAGGGCGGAAGAGCATCAGATCAGCAGCGGTTTTGATGTTATCGTAAGTGCCGCACACCTTGAACCTCTTGGAATACCATCCCTGGGAGCAAAATCTCAGATGGGTCTTTCCGGTATGGCGCTAGGTCGTTCCGGTTCCAGCCTTCCACTGAAGGTTTTTGATTCAGATGAGTTGCCTGACTCTGCCAGCGTGGTAGACCCCTGTGTTTCCATAGATCAGGCCCGGGAAGAGTCTGATAGATATATCCAGAGAATCTGCGGTGGTGTGGGTGTAGGGCTGGAGCAGCGTTCAATGTATTTGGCTGTCACAGGGGCAAGGGAAAAGCTGGTTCACTATCCCCTGTGGGTTGTTGAGTATGTGTATGAGAACAGATCCTACAGAGCCGTTGTTGACGGATGCACCGGAAAACTGCTTAAGGGAGCTTTTCCAGCAGACTCAGAGCATTGGAAAAAGGTCTGCAGGGTTCTTGGCAGCGTGTGGGCAGGGTTGATTCCCGTTCTGCTGTTTGTTTCCTTTGCCGGTCTTTTCAGTGCCGGGCCGATTCTTATGCTTGTGCTGCTCTCTGTTTACGGACTGGGGGCTGTTTCGTTCAGATTTCTGAAAATGGCTAGAAGCAATGCCGGGACGGATAGTATGGTATGAAAATCACAAAACTGGTCTGCAAACACTGCGGCAATGCTCTTTCCGGCCTTGGTCACGATAAATTGTTTTTCTGCAGTAACTGCGGAAAAGGCTGGGTGCTCGATTCCAGCGGGCTTGAACCAGTTCCGGTACAGTGCCGTGCATCTTCTGGTTCAAAGCTTCCACTTCCCTTCTGGATGGTCAGCGCAGCGGTTCATGTTCTGAAGCGCACTGTCAGGAACGAGTTCACAACCACTATAGTAAGATTCGGGTCCAGGTATGAAGAGGATGTACTGGCAGCAAAAAAGAGTGAGACCGGCGGTTTTTCCGAGAGAAGAACTTTTCTTTTTCCTGCGTTTCCTGTAGATGGTTTACCAGGCACAGGAGTGGCTTTGTCGGAAAGGATTCATGATCTCCCAGGGGAACTGAAACAGGAAGATTCACTGCCGGATATCTGTGGCGGATCAATTTCAAAAACCGATGCTGCAATACTGGCAAGATGTGTCGCTGTGGGGCAGGAAACAGAGAAAGCAGACTGGCTTGCAGAGATTGAAATAGTGTTGTCTTCAGTTAAGAGCAGTCTTGTGATTCTGCCGTGCAGTGTGGAAGTTGAAAAGGTAAATGTTGCAGAAACCGGGGTATCATTCTTCAGGCGATCTGTGCCGGACTGGGACAGAATTTTAGATTACCACAGCAGCAGAACTTGACCGCGGCGATATTCTGCCCTAAGGTAGCATCATTGCGAAACACATTAACAAAGGAGATATGAATGTCCGGACACAATAAATGGAGTACGATCAAGCACAAAAAGGGCAAAGCAGACGCAGCCAGGGGTAAGATTTTCAGCCGTCTTGTTAAGGAAATATCAGTAGCTGCCCGCCAGGGCGGGGGAGACGCTGACATGAATCCCCGACTGCGTGTGGCAATTGATACAGCAAGAGGCCAGAACATGCCCAACGACAACATCGAACGCGCCATCAAGCGTGGTACAGGTGAACTTGAAGGTGTTACTTACGAGGAAATGCTTTACGAGGCCTACGGACCTGGTGGTGTTGCAATTATCATTGAAGTTCTTACAGACAACAAGAACAGGGCAGCCGCCGAAATTCGCCACTCTCTTACAAAGGGCGGTGGAAGTCTGGGTTCAAAAAACAGTGTTGCCTACCTATTCAGTCGGCAGGGCCAGATACTTATTGATGGAACTGCACACACGGAAGATGAGGTTCTTGAAGCAGGGCTGGACGCTGGTCTTGAGGATGTTTCGGTGATTGAAGATACCATTGTTGCATCAACTGATCCAGATGATATTCTTACAGTGAAAGACGCTCTTGAGGCTGCCGGGATCAAGACTCTTTCCTCTGAGGTAACAAAAGTGCCCTCCAATACCGTTGTTCTGTCCGGCAAAGAAGCGAGCAGAACCATGAAGCTTCTTGAGGCTCTTGAGGATCTTGATGATGTTCAGGCTCTCTACTCAAACTTTGATATGGCGGAATAGTTGTCTCACAGGATCATTCTTGGAATCGATCCCGGGCTGAACATCACCGGTTATGGAGTTATCTCGGCATCAACAGGCTTCCTGAAACTGCTGGATGCCGGAACTATTAGAACCAGGGCATCAGATCCTCTTACCCCCAGGCTCACAGAGCTTTTTCAGGGGCTGGTTCAGGTTATACACAAGTATTCACCTGACGTTATGGGAATGGAGAAAATCTACTCTCATTATCGTCACCCTGTTACTGCAATTATTATGGGGCATGCCAGGGGTGTATTGTGCCTTGCCGCAGGGCAGGAAGGAATAAGAGTTGAGTCTTTACCTGCAAGCCGTGTGAAAAAGGCTGTTACCGGAAACGGACGCGCCAGCAAGCAGCAGGTTAACGGGATGGTGTGCAGAATTCTTGGTATACATACCGAACTAAAGCCTCTGGATGTAAGTGATGCCCTTGCAGTTGCAATTGCTCTGTTCGAGGAGGAAAGATTTGCTTGAGAGTATCAAGGGAACGGTAACGGGAACAGACAAGGGCTTTATTTTTCTGGAGACCGGGCCGTTAACTGTGCGGCTTCTGGCGCCCGGATATTTCCTGCGTCATGTTGCAGTGGGAGATGAGTCGAGGTTCTTTCTTCTGTTTCAGATAGTTACGGAGGGCAACAAGGGAATTCCCCTTGCAGTTGCTTTTCCCAGTACTGCAGACAGAGATTTTTTCACAAAATTCATAAGCGTTTCGGGGGTGGGCGTAAAGGCGGCGGCAAAGGCAATGGTCATTCCTCCCTCCGAGCTCGCCTCTGCTATTGCTGCGGGAGACATCAAGGTTCTGAAGTCTCTTCCCGGTATTGGAAACTCCCGGGCCAGGCAGATTGTAGCTAAGCTTCAGGATGTTATGTCGAAGTCCAGTTTCGCTTCATCTTCAGTTTCGGTGTCAGGTAACGCCCACGATGCCCGTGCGATTCTTGAACAGCTTGGAATCCCGTCTTCAGAAGCGGTTTCTCTTGTGAAAGCGGCAGTTGAAAAAGAAGGGGCAGATGTTTCTGCATCAGCCCTTGTCAGGTCTGCAATGAAACTGAGAGGCTGAAATGGCACTGGAATCTGTTGTAAGGGCCGACAGTACAGGCGCGATGGAAGAGCGGGACTTTGTTAGTTTAAGACCAAAAAGTTTTGCTGAATACATTGGTCAGCGTGAGCTTATAGAGAACCTCAAGATTGCCGTTCAGGCAGCCCGTGAGAGAGGTGAACCCCTAGATCATCTGCTTTTCCACGGTCCTCCCGGGCTTGGGAAAACAACTCTTGCCTATGTGATTGCTGAAGAGATGCAGGCAGAAATTATCTGCACTTCCGGTCCGGCCCTGGAGCGACCTGCAGACCTTGTAGGAATACTCACCAATCTGAAAAGGGGTGATGTTCTGTTCATAGACGAGATTCACAGGTTGCCCAGAATTGTAGAAGAATACATCTATCCGGCCATGGAAGATTTCGAAATTGATATGGTAATTGATCCCGGTCCCCATGCCCGTACAGTTAAGCTTGAGTTAAATCGCTTTACAATTGTAGGAGCTACCACACGGGCAGGCCTTATTACAGGCCCGCTTCGTGACAGGTTCGGGTTTTCACTTCACCTTGAGTTTTACGGTGTTAAAGACCTGCAGACTATAATTACCCGCTCAGCGGGTATTCTTTCCACAAAGATTACGGGAAAAGGCTCGGAGTCTATTGCATTTCGCTCTAGAGGAACCCCAAGAATAGCAAACAGACTTCTCAGAAGAACCCGGGATTATGCGCAGGTTATGCGCCGCGGTGCCATCGATGAGGTTACTGCTATTGAAGCCATGGATATCAACGGAGTGGATGAAGCAGGTCTGGACAGGCTTGACAGAAACTATCTTACAGCCATAGTGAAGCAGTACAGCGGCGGTCCTGTTGGGGTCAGTGCTATTGCTGCAACGCTGAACGAAGAGAGGGATACGCTGATTGATGTGGTAGAGCCGTTTCTTCTTGCTAGAGGTTTTTTAAACCGAACCAGCAGGGGCAGAGTTGCTACGGCACTTGCATACAGACACCTTGGTTTCACCAGGGCTGGTCAGGAAGAGCTTCCGCTGTGAAGATTCTGCTCCATATCTGTTGCGCACCGTGTGCTACAGCAGTGGTGGAAAATCTTCGGGCAGACGGATACGATGTTACAGGCTTCTTTTACAACCCTTCAATTCATCCCTGGAAAGAGTTTAAGCGACGGATGGATACACTGAAGGAATGGGCGCCAACAATCGACCTTCCTGTGATATACAGTACAGATTATCCTCTTGAAGACAACATCAGAATGCTGCTTGGAAATACCAACCGGTGCTTTTCCTGTTTCAGCGACAGAATGAACAGAACTGCACAACAGACACAGAAACTGGGTATAGAGCAGTTTACAACAACATTGACAGTAAGCCCTTATCAGAACCAGAGGTTGTTAATTGAGGCTGGAGAAGCAGCATCAGCCATTCATGGTGTCCGGTACCTACACAGGGACTACAGAAGCAGCTACCGAAGATCAATTGAATTATCCCGTGGTTTGCATATGTACCGTCAGCCGTACTGTGGCTGCGTATTCAGCGAGCGGGACCGCTATCTAAAAATCAAATCCCCAGGGCAAGTGTAACCCATATTGGGTATTGACCTGCTTTTGTTTTGATATAATAGTCAAGCGGTGTTAGTTGCACGCAATTACAGTATCTATTAGGAGGGGCAATATGAGGTATTTACTTCTGATGCTGGCTCTGGGTTTCTGTTTTCCGCTTTTTGCGGAAAGTGAAACGCAGACCGATTGGGCTGGAGGGCCTGGAATCCAAGGGCCTGTTACAGACTGGCAGGACAGATTCTATCTGTCTGGTGATATGGACTGGGACACAACTCCCGGTCAACTCAAACTCATCGTTAATCGCGATGAGAATCAGATAGCTGCCGCAGATGGCCCTACCTATGTTATCGCCATGGACATGGATCAGGATGGTGATATGGATGTGGCAGGTTGTGCATATAATTCCGGTGAGGTATTCTGGAGTAAAAACACCAATGGACAGGGTACCACATGGAGCAGGTATGTGATAGGAAATATCAGTACCCCGAGATTTATTGCAGCAGCAGACTTTGATGGTAATGGATACCGTGATATAGTTGCTTCAAGCGATTCCGAAAATAAAATTGTTCTTTTTCTGTGTGCGCCTGACGGATGGTATCCCGGAACAACTATTGCAACGAATTTTGATGCCAGACAGATAAGAGCTGTTGATGTGAATCAGGATGGGCTTACCGATATTGTCGGTGTATCATCATATTCAGGGGATGTGTGTTGGTGGAAGAACAACGGTACATCGGTCGGCTGGAGCCAGAATTATATTGATGGTGCCCTTATGGGGGCATTCACCTGCGATGTAGGAGATTTCAACGGAGACGGGCATCCGGATGTTGTAGCAGCGAGCAATTCTCAGAATGATGTTGTTGCGTACATAGCCCAGAGCCCGTTCGGTTACTCCTGGGATAAGTACACACTCGAAACTAATTATCATCATCCTGTATCTGTTGCTACCGCAGATTACAACAACGATGGAAAAGATGACTTCGCCATAGCTTCTTCCTACGGATCTGGAAATCTCAGGTGGTATGATTTTCTCGATACGCAGAGTTCCTGGGTGTATCACGTTATGTCAGGTGCCGGAGCCCAGAGCATATATGACATTGCTGCACACGACATGGATGGAGATGGTTACCCTGAGATTATGGCTGCCAGCTACGGTGAAAACCGTATATTCTGGTGCAAAAACAAGGAATATCTCGGCGAAAACTGGGAAATACATCCGGTTTCATCCTATTTTGGGGGAGCACTCGGTGTTTCCGCAGGAGACATGGATGGAGATGGTGTTCCTGACGTGCTTGGATGCGCGTTCACGGGAGACAAGGTCAGCTGGTGGAGAGTCAGCGGTTTCACAACCCCAAGTACAGTAACAAGCTCAATACTGGATATACAGCCGCCGAACCCAGGCAGAGCTGTTTGGGAGTATCTGTACTGGTCCGCGACCCTGCCTACGGGAACAGGGGTTCGTGTACGTCTTAAAACATCATATAGCTCGGGAAGTATGGGTTCATGGAGTGCATGGATCAATTCAGCAACAACTCTGGGTTCGCTTGTCGCCCAGGGTGGACAGTACCTTCAGTACCAGGCTGAGCTGTACACCAGCAATCCCAATGTAACACCTTCCCTGAAGGATATTACAGTTCTCTGGAATCCTGTGAGTATTGAGGATGAGGGAAGTGCTCCTGCTGATGGCAGAAAAGTCTGGCTTACATCAGGTAACCCCGTTTCTGGAGCATTTTCTGTGGGCTACAATGTAGAGCAGGCCGGGTTCGTAGACATTGCCGTTTACGATGTAACAGGAAGAACTGTTGCTGTGATAGGCCGTGGCGATATGGAGGCCGGTCAGTACACTGGAATGGTAACAGATTTGCCTGCCGGTTCGTACGCTGTGGTGATGCAGACTTCAGGCGAGTTTGCGGCACAGAGAGTGATGGTTATTGAATAATTAGAAAATTCAGAGAGCCCGGTATCTGGTTTGCAGGTACCGGGCTCTTTTTTTATTCAGGTGCGGTGAGGTTTTCCGGGAAAATTTCTGTGACCCTTTCGCAGTACTGGCAACGGTAGGTCATTCTGTCTTTGTCTTCAAGCTCGAAGTGCCTGTGGGCACCGAGCTTGTTGGTGGCGCAGTTCGGGTTGGGGCACTGCATTACTCCGTAAACAGACCGTGGAACAGAGATAATTCTTTTCTCACTTACCTTTCCATCTTTTATAATGTTGATTGTTGCATCGGGAGCAATCAGGGCAATGGTATCTGTTTCACTTTCCAACAGGATTCGGTTCTCAATTTTAAGGATATCTTTTCCGTTTGGAAGGCGTTTTGACTGGAAACCAACTCCTATTGTAAAGATACCTTCGTTACCCAGACCAAGGATTTCAACAACCTTCAGTGCAAGGGGTGTGGGGATGTGATCGATTACAGTCCCATTATTGATTGCGTAAACTTTGTATGCTCTTTCCATCAGTTGATACCTCCGGTAACAAGACCCAGAAGAGCCTGTCTGGTGGGAACACCATTGTGAGCCTGGGTGAAGTATATGGCATTGGGAGTGCTGTCGACCTCCTCTGCGATCTCATCAACCCTTGGTAGCGGGTGCATAATCCTTACCTGTTCTCCCAAAGATGAAATCGTGTCTCTGGTGATCCTGTAGCCGTGGGCTACATTCTTGTATTCAAGGGGATCTCCGAATCTTTCCTTCTGAATTCTGGTTACATAAAGAACGTCGAGGTTCATGTCTGCTGCATCCTCAGGGGTATCCGCAGTACGGAATGAAACGTTCTTTTCGCGAAGATCAGACAGAATGTTGGCTGGCATTTTCAAAGATGGAGGAGAAATGAAGACCATTTCTGCATCGAACAGAGACATTGCATGGGTAAGTGAATGAACAGTTCTTCCGTACTTCAGATCACCCATGATTCCAATTTTGAGGTTCTCGAGACGGCCAAATTCTTCGTATATGGTGAACATATCCAGAAACGTCTGTGTGGGGTGCTGGTTTGCGCCATCTCCTGCGTTGATTACAGGAACAGATGCAACTTCACTGGCAAGTCTTGCTGCTCCTTCAACAGGATGACGGATTACCATTGCATCACAGTATCCGGTAACAGTGCGTATGGAATCGGCAAAGGATTCGCCCTTCTTTTGAGATGAAGATCCGGGATCAGCAAAACCAAAGACACTTCCGCCGCTTTTCACCACAGCCGACTCGAATGAGAGCCTTGTTCTTGTGGAAGGCTCGAAGAAAAGAGAAGCAATTGTTTTGTTCTGCAGGCAGCCTTTATGTCTGCCCGATTTTACTTCTCCTGCTGTGGTAACAACGGTCCACAGGTCTTTGGTAGTCATGTCCCGCAGAGAGATTATGTTTCGGTTCTTGAACGAACTCACAGTTCCTCCTGTTCAATTCTTTGTGCCGGAACTGATCACTCTTAGTTCACGGCGGTATACCAGATCTATGACTTCCTCGTGCGATTCTGCGCACAGGATGGCATCAATAAATTCACTGCTTCTTAACAGCCTATTCAGGCGGGCGAGAATGTGCACATGCCGGTGGGAATTCGGGAAGAGAAGAAGAAAGAAAAGCGATGTCAGCCTTCCACTTGGCTCACCGAATGGAAGGGGATGTGGTGAGATAACAAGCAGAAGCAGTTCCTTCTCTATGTACATACGGTTTATCTCTAGAGGGTGAATCAGGGCGGCTCCGCATTTAAGAGCAGTTGAAACTACCTCTTCCCGAAGTTCAAGTTGCCCGCGCAGTTCAGCGGCATCGTAAATTGCTCCCAGCTCCACTGCTTTCAGTGAAATATAGCGGAGGATGCTTGACCTGGTAGAAGTTTTACCCGGGAATTGAATTTCACTTTCGGTAAGAAGATGAGTAATCCCGCATGAAAAAGGATCCAGACCGGCACCGTCTGCAGAAGAATAGTCTGCACGCATAAGTCTTTCAGATGTGAGCGAAGTAAAGTTATCGGCAAACCAGTTAAGCACATCTTCCCTGTGGAAAACAACATCTCCGTGTTTGTTTATTCCCTTGAGCATGCTGGACTTGATAGCCTTTCTGGTATCCGGGAGGCTTTGCCCCAGAAATCTGGCTACATCAGTTTCTGAAAGAAACACACTCATCAGACTACTCCTAAATTGTTGAACCTCGTCCCGCTAATTATACTAACACTTCCAGACCACTTGAAAGGAGCCCCGATGAGTTCTGTGTCAGAGAGATTTTTAAGATACGCGGTTGTTTCAACTGCTTCCGATCCGAACAGTGCGACCAGTCCCAGCAGTTCAAGGCAGTTTGATCTTCTTAAAATTCTGGAAGGGGAATTGCTTGATCTTGGTATGGAGGATGTGTACCTGTCGGGGACAGGCGTTCTTTACGCCAGAGTTCCCGGAGGGGTTTCTGAAGATACTATTGGGCTGATTGCTCATGTGGACACTTCTCCCGATTCGCCAGGCGAAGGCGTTAAACCTCAACTTCACACAAACTGGGATGGAGAGCCCATTGAATTGTCGGAAGGAATCGTTATAGATCCGGCAGAATGTGCGGACATGCTGCGCTATAAAGGCGGCACAATTATCACCACAGACGGTACCACTCTTCTGGGATCCGATGACAAGTCCGGCATTGCGGTTATTATGGAAACATGCAAATGGCTTATTGAAAACCTGGAGATTCCTCACCCGAAGGTTGTTGTTGCTTTCACTCCCGATGAAGAAGTTGGCCGTGGTATGGACAATTTCGATGTAGACAGGTTCGGAGCTGATTTTGCTTATACCGTTGATGGCGGGGAGGTTACAGAGGTTTCTTCTGAAACTTTTAACGCCTGGTCAGCCAACTGGAGAATTACCGGGCAAGAGGTGCACCCTGGAAGTGCATCCGGTACCATGGTAAATGCCGTAAGAATTGCCGGAGAGTTGATTGCCCTGATGCGTTCGGAGGAAATGCCTGAAAACAGTTCCGGCATGGAGGGTTACGACTACCCTCTGTATGTACAGGGAACCACAGCTTCCGCAGAGGTAAAAGTGATTCTTCGAGATTTCACAACCGAGGGCATGGTGAGTCGGCGCAAGAGAATGGAGACTATAAGAGACTGTCTTGTCTCACTTTTCCCAGGTTCTCAAATAGAGCTGACTATGAAAGAGCAGTACAGCAATCCAGGTGAGATCCTGAAAAGAGACAGAAGACTTGTTGACTATGCGCTGGAAGGTTTTCGGCAGTGCGGTATCGAGGTTCGTGAAGGTTCAATCAGGGGTGGTACAGACGGTTCTAGATTGAGCTTTATGGGTGTTCCAACAGCTAACCTTCCAACAGGCGGGGAGCTGTTTCATTCCAGAAGGGAATGGGTAGCCGAAGAAGGTCTTGATATTGCGCTGCAGGGTATAAAAAACACATTGAAAATATGGGGGGAATTGCGCTAGTATTTTCCCCTTGCCCTGATGGCATTCTGTACCTATTATCTGTAACGGGGGATGCGTGTATGGAGAGGGGTAAAATGAGGTTGTCGGTATCTACTGTACTGGTTTTTCTGATTGCCGGGTTTGTACAGGCGGATAATGCCGAGTCGGACTCTCTGGTTCGGCTGACTGTGAGTGATTTCATGCTGGCTCTCCAGTCTGGAGATGGCCCAACTGCTTCGGCTATGTTCTCATCTCATGCTATGGATCAGGTTGATGTAATGCTGGTTACAGTGAAGCAGAATCTTAGCAGAGATCCAGAGACAACCATGAGTCATCTGATGAACGTGGGCTACGCCGTTGAACTTAAAGAGGCGGAAGACTGGAAAACAGAAGACTACCTCGCCGCCACCCTTTCTCTTCCCGTAATGAGTGCCAGGTATGTACCTTACGAAATTGAGATTTCTGCAGTTACTCTGGATAACAGGAATGCAGTTGTTGATATGGTATTTCGAACTGCAGCTGGTGTAGAAATTCCTCAGCAGGCAGTGTTGTCGTTTGAAGACGATGTGTGGAAAGTTACAAGTTTCATGGGAATCACAGCGTTCCCATAATTACTGCCGGGCTTTTGTAACTTCAACTGTTCTCGATGTTACTTCCGGGCACTGGAGGCAGTTGTCTGTGTCTTTGAATTTACCGTTTCTCAGCCTTTTGTATTCTGTTCCCCGCCAGATTTTATCAAAGCCTTCAAGCACATTGCCAAGCGGGAATTCCGTGTTCCAGTAGGGGCACGGAAAAACCGAGCCATGGGGGTCTATGAACACAGTGTCATGCAGGTAGGAGCATGGATGAGCCGACTTGCGGTCGGTGATCTCACTGGAAAGATGAAACTCTACACCGAGATTGCCGGCAGTCTGCTCCGCGCGGTCTACCTGTTCTTTCGCTTCTGCTGAATTCAGGTTGACTACCCTGTCTATGGTGTTAAGCCCTTCGTACGGAACAAGTGGTACCACCCCAACTGATACCGCACGGTACCTCGCTGCAAGCTTTACAATATCTTCCAGTTGGTGGAGATTGGCCTTTTGCAGGGTTGTGCTGAACCCGATCATAGGAAACAGTTTGCTGCCACGCCCGGCTACCAGTTTTTCCACCATGGCCAGAATTTCTCCCAGGTTTGCACCATCTCTTATAAAGCTATGCGTTTCGTTGTCTGTACCGTCAATTGATACGAAGAAGCTTGTTGGCGGAAATCTCAGAATACTGTGAATTAGTTTATCGGTAAGAAGTGTTCCGTTTGTAACCATCTGTCTGTAGGGAACCCCGCTTTCGTACAGGGCCTGAAGGTGGTGGATAAAATTCGGGTTTGCCAGCGGTTCAGCCCCGCACGAAATGCCCACTGTTCTTGCAAGTGGAAATACTTCAGACCTGATTATCTGAAACACTTCAGTGCTCATGTGTGTCCATTTTCTTGATGGGTCATTGTCGGAAAGCCTCATGGGACACATGGAACATCTTAAGTTACAGTGATTTGTGGTATCCATTCTTACAGTTAAACGCCTTCGGGGATGAACCGGGCGAAAGAATGGAAAGCTATTTTTTCTTGCAATCAGATTTTTCAGTTCTGCCCCCCCTCGAAGGCAAAATGATAATTCAACTGGTGTAAGGTTGCAAACAGCCCGACAGGTGGATTATTGTAGTGTTCTGAAGTATCCTGCTCGCTATTTTCAAGTACAATTCAGGAAGGGGTTTTCCTGTATGGCGAAACCTGTTGCGGTTGTAGATTATTCAGTTGACGGATTGTCGGGAAGCCTCATACGGTCATGGCTCAAAGTGCCGTCGGTTGTTGTAAGGGTTTCAGATGGAGAGGATTTCCCCGGTGTTTCACCGAACGGATTCAAAGCTGTAATTCATTCAGGGTCGTCTCATTCCATTCTTGATGACACTTCCTTCATGCCTGGTGCCATCAACTTTGTAAAGAACGCATCTGAAGCTGGAACACCGCAGATGGGTATATGCTACGGGCATCAGCTTCTTGCACGGGCCACCGTGGGGCTGTGTGCTGTTGAGAAATGCAGTTCCATTGAAATAGGCTGGCACACAATCAGTTTCCTTCCGCAGTGGCCGGTTGACGGTTTGTCCGGGGAAAAAATCGTCTGGTCTTCACACTACGACTGCGTAACAGAGCTTCCTTCAGGTTCTGTTGTTACTGCCACAAACAGCCACACAGAAATACAGGCATTTGTTAACATGGAAATGAAGCTGTTCGGTACACAGTTCCACCCGGAGTTTGACAGGAACCATGGCAACAGTAGTTTTACAAAAGATGCAGAGCTTTTCAGAAAAAACCACATAGACCTTGAGGCTGTTCTGGCTTCTGCCCCGGATTTCCACACAGGTGAAATAGTTTTTAAGCACTTTTTTGATGTCTTCAGACAGGAGTGATAATGTTTCCAGAAGAGTTAGCCGGAAAGCCGGTTTGGAAGTTTTTTAAAAAACTGTGTTCCATACCTCACACAAGCGGGAACGAAGCAGAGATATCGAAGTATTTGAGGGCATTTGCCGACGTGAGGGGTCTCCAGTTCTTTTCCGATGACTTGGGAAATGTGTTGATCAGAAAGCCGGGAAAGGGAAACACAGTGGCACTTCAGGCTCACATGGACATGGTGGGCGAGAAAATCCCTGGAAGTTCTCACAATTTTCTTAAAGATCCCATAGATGTTGTGCTTCACGGTGATATACTTACGGCGAGGGAGACCACACTGGGGGCAGATGACGGGATAGGTGTGGCACTGATGCTTGAGCTTTTAGACGGAGATTACTATGGCCTGCCTCCCCTAGAGTGTCTGTTTACCGTTGACGAGGAGAGGGGGCTTGTCGGGGCACTGCAGTTCCCGGCGGGATGGATCACATCAGACAAGCTGATCAACCTTGATTCAGAAGACATGGGGCACATCTGTATCGGCTGTGCCGGTGGTAGGGATGTAAGAATCGTACTGGTTTGTGAACCCGTGAAGTATTCAGGTACAGTGGTAAGAGTATCCGTTGACGGGCTTGCAGGTGGTCATTCGGGTATAGAGATAAACGCCGGTCACGCCAACGCTATTCATCTCACAGCACGTGTGTGCAGGAATCTGGAAGAGCTTCTTGGAGCAAGGCTGATAAGTATTGAAGGCGGAACAAAACACAACGCAATTCCAAGAAATGCCACTGCTTTAATGGCAGTGGAAGATGCCGCTCGCGCGGAGGTTCTGTGCTCAATAATAGAAAAAGACTTCCTTGAGGAATACGCCGGAATTGAAAACACCGTTTCAGTAATCTGCGAAAAAGCAGACTCTGAAAATTGTCTTACGGAAATCTCCTCTGCAAAGGTGATAGATGTTCTGCTGGCACTTCCACACGGTGTAAAGAAGATGAGTGGTGTGGTGGATGGTCTTGTAGAGACATCATGCAACCTGGCAATAGTAAACTGGGAGGAAAACAAACTCTCGGTGCTTCTCAGTGTAAGAAGTGCAATTGAACCTGCAAGGGATGCTCACTGCGAAACCATCGCAGCTGTGGGTAATCTGGCAGGGGCAGAGGTAACCATGGGCAGTGGTTACCCTGGGTGGGCCCCAGACAAATCTTCTGAGCTGCTGCAGGTTGCAAGTACATCCTACAGCGAGTGTTTTCAAGGGGAACCTGTTGTGGAAGCTATCCATGCCGGGCTTGAGTGTGGAATAATAGGCAAAAGGGTTGGCAAACTGGACATGATAAGCCTGGGGCCGGATATAAAGGATGTACACATTCCCGGAGAGTCGGTAAGTGTTTCTTCGGTTGCCGATTTCCTGAACTACCTTGTGGTTCTGTTAAAGAAATACGCCGGGTAGAGGAAAGGCAGGCCGTATTGATTGATTTCAGAGCACTGGCAGAACATTCAGAGGTACTGTTTCCCAATATGTCCGCGCTTAGATGCAGCACCGCCGTGCCGCTGGATCGTCGTCAAACAGACAAGCTTGTTTCTCAGGGTTGTAGTTCCGCCAACTGGAATCTGGTGAAATTCACCGCGCAATCTGATCTGGATCTTGTTAAAAACTGCTGTTTTGACGGTGAGGTAAGTGTTCATATTCCCAGTGGGATGCTGCAGGGCAGCAGTTTTAAAAACTGCACGATTGAGGGACCGCTGACAGTTGTATCCACCGGTGAAATAGTTTCGATGACCCTTCTTCCCGGGTCGAAGGTCGAATACTGCGGAACCATCAGGTGGGATTCTGTTCCGGGTGTTCTTGATGCCTTTATCAACGCAGGTGTTGAGACAGGTCAGCGGAGGGTTCCTGTGATTCCGCACTTTGATCACGCGGATGTTGCATTTCTTGGATCGGCTTCAGGGCGGTCAACTGTAACGGAAGCAGTTTCTTTCAGGGAAATACTGCAAAACAGATTGAAGGGATTCATCGGCAGGGATGCCTGTGTTTCGAATTGCTCATGTATTCTGAACACTGTGGTCATGAAGGATGCGGTGGTCGACAATGCCACAGCAGTAAGGGGTTCCATTTTGTTTGAAGGTGCTTCAGCCGTGGACGGCGCTCTTGTGAGAAACAGTGTGCTTCAGTGGAACTCCCGCGTGGATTCATTAGCTGTTGTTGAAAGCTCAATTGTCGGCGAGTGCGCTGAAGTTGAAAAACACGGAAAGCTTACCGATTCGTTTCTTGGTGCAGACAGTGTTCTCGGTGAAGGCGAGGTAACGGCAAGCGTTGTCGGTCCACTGACGGGAATTCACCATCAGTCTCTTCTTATTGCGGCATGGTGGCCCGGTGGTCGGGGCAACATAGGCTATGGGGCAAACATAGGCAGCAATCACACTTCCCGCCTTCCAGATCAGGAGATAAGACCGGGAACCGGTATGTTTTTCGGGCTCAGTACATCTGTAAAATATCCTTCAGATTTCAGCGGAAGTCCGTTCACAGTCATCGCCACAGGTCTCACAACCCTGCCCCAGCGTGTGAGTTTTCCCTTCTCTCTGATAACCCTTCCTCACAAGCGCCCCCAGGGTGTTCCAGAAGGATGGTATCAGCTTATACCGGGCTGGGTACTCAGCGACAATCTGTATTCTATACTTCGGAATCAGTGGAAATACG